>SLPQ01000113.1 GCA_007131925.1 Candidatus Brocadiia bacterium
CGGCGCATCCCAGCCGACTGGTCCTCGGCAACGTTTATCCTGGCAGCCGGCGCACTTGCGGGAAACGAGGTCTCGGTCGAAGGACTTGACATGGCCGACTCGCAGGGGGACAAGGCGGTTCTTGAGTATCTCGCGGCGTTCGGCGCCTCTGTCGATGTGGCTGAGGAAAGTGTAATAGTCAAAGGTGGCACGCTGCGCTGCAGCGAGATAGATCTGAATGCCACGCCCGACGCGCTACCGATGATGGCGGTCCTCGCCTGCGTGGCCGAGGGGCGCACGACCCTTGCAAACGTGCCGCAGGCACGTATCAAGGAGACCGACCGCATTTCGGTAATGGCGAGTGAGCTCGCAAAAATGGGTGCTGACACCAGGGAGCTGCCAGACGGGCTGGTCATAGAGCACTCCGATCTCAGGGGCGCGCAGGTCGAGGGGCATGGTGATCATCGCGTTGTTATGGCGCTTGCTGTAGCGGGCACGGCAGCCGCTGGCGAGACCGTGATAAACGGGGCCGAAGTTGTGTCAATTACGTTTCCGACCTTCTGGGAGCTGATGCAGAGCCTTGGCGCCGGGGTTGTGTTTGAAGAGTAGGTGATTGGCAAAGGAGGTTACGATGCTTGGTTGCACATACGGCAGCAATTTTCAAGTGACCGTGGCAGGCGGGTCTTACCAGGACGGGCTTACCACGCACATACAGGGCGCTCCCCCGGGGCTGTATTTTACCGAGGAGGAGATCTACTGCGACCTGCTGCTTAGAAAGCCCGGCCAGGGTGAGCTGTCATCGCCGCGCAGGGAGCCTGACATTCCCGTCATTTACAGCGGGGTAAACGCTGCTGATACCATGCCCGGCTTTCAGAACAAAGGGTATACAAACGGCACGCCCCTGGTGATTGTGATTCCCAATCTGGACAGGCACTTTGAGCACATCGAGCAGTACCAGGTCACTAACCGCACCCCCCGGCCGGGGCACGCCTCCTACGCCTCCTACCAGAAGTACGGACAGTGGGACGATGCCATCGGGGCTGGCTTTTTCAGCGGGCGCTACACGGCTACGATAGTGGCCGCGGGTGTGGTAGCCAAGCGCATTCTCGCGATGCACGGGATCGAAATATGCGCCTACGTCAAGGAGCTTGCGGGAGTCGGCGCGCCCGAGATCCCATATGATGAGCTCAGGAAAAGGGGCGAGCTTTATAAGAATATGCGTCGCGACAATGATCCGATCCACGAGTTGGTATTTCGCTCTGGCAGGCTCAACCCTGAGATGCGCTTTGTGGAAAAAGTCGCGGTGCTCGCCGAGGTCGAAAAGATGGTGCCGGATATCAGGTGGAAGCCTATTGATACCGAGGCCCTGCGCGCAGTCGGCATACATCCGCTCATCCATACCACCGACCTGGAAGCCGCTGATGCAATGTATGAGAAAGTCATCAAGATAAAGGATACAGGCGACTCCACCGGCGGACTTGTCGAGATAGTGGCGACCGGTATACCCGCGGGGCTGGGCGAGCCTGTCTTTCGCAAGCTGGAAGGTGAGATCGGCCGCATGATGTCTATCGGATGCGTAAAAGCTGTCGAGGTTGGCGCAGGCTACCAGGTCAAGGACATGACCGGCCAGCAGAATAACGACCAGATGCGCGTGGAAGGCGGCAAGGTGGTCTTCACTTCAAACCATGCCGGCGGCATCACGGGCGGCCTTACCACCGGGCAGCCGATCGTGGCGCGCCTTGCCGTAAAGCCCACACCGACAATCGACAAGCCGCAAAAGACGATTGACAAGGTCTCACTGGAAAACCGCGATCTCGCAGCCGTTACCCGCCGGGACCCGACCATAGTCTCTCGTGTGTGGCCGGTTGCCGAGGCCTTTATGGCCATACTCCTTGCCGATCATCTCTTCATGCACTTGGGCTATCGTCAGTTCGCAGGCGAGGCTCTCAGGTAAAAAGGCCCGTACGGTTTAATGGGGGCGTGGTGTGATCCGCGCCCCCTTTGATATTGAATATTTGTGAGTGCTTCGGCGAGGCGCATGGAAAAGCCGCGTGCGGCGGAGTCTGCAGACCGAATGGGCGCTCTTTTCTGAGATCGGCCGCCTGAGTCGCGCCGGGTACGCTGAGCTTGCATAGTGACTGTAGCGCAAGAAGCGACGGTTGAAGAGCCGCCTGGACATAATACAATACAATAACGCATGGGCGAGTGGTGGAACGGCAGACACAAAGGACTTAAAATCCTTTGGCCCTCAGGGGCCGTGAGGGTTCGACTCCCTCCTCGCCCACCATTTCCTGCCGGTTGGTATACTATGCACGCGCGTGGATGATGGCACAGAGAGACTGCGGCACACAAGGGCAGGGGCGGGGCGTGCCCCGCGATCCGCGGTGGCCAGATGAGCCGCTGGTAAGCATAATCATTCCCGTACCGCCGGAGATGACCGAGCCGCTGGCGCTTTCTTCGCTTGCGCTGCTTGACTATCCGGCCGAAAAGATAGAGATAATTATCGCCAAAGGCTTACGTCCGGCCAGGCAGCGAAATATCGCTGCCGCGGAGGCGACCGGTCAGGTGCTTTTCTTCCTTGATGACGACTCCGTCGCGCCGCCGGACCTGCTGCGGGTAAACCTTTCTCACTACAGCGACCCCCGCGTGGCGGGCGTGGGCGGTCCGGCGCTGCCGCTTGAGACTGCCGGCACCATACAG
>SLPQ01000241.1 GCA_007131925.1 Candidatus Brocadiia bacterium
CGAAATGCAGCGGTGCATCCACGTGCGTTCCATTATGGGTGCCCATTGAAAAGCGGGAGGTGTTGCTGGTGGAGCCGTCAGCCATTCGCTTTTCCCAGTGAAACTCGGGATGCGGATCGCTGGGCCAGGTCAGCATCGTTTCGGAGACGGATACAGAAATGTCGATATAGGTCGGAATCTGCGAAGTCATCTGGCTGATCCTCCACTGGCGGCGGCATCTATGCGCAGGTCCACATCGGCGCGGGGTTTCGGCGTGAGCAGGCCCTGCCGACGCCTACGGCCCCACTCAGAAGGTACCCTTTGTGCAACTCTTGTGCCGCAGGTATCCTGCAGGCATCCAATGATACCGACGGCACCGGCTCTTTGTAAGCGTCAATCCTGCCCGGGCCTTGTAAAAGCCTTTGGCGGTACGGGTCTGCGGCAGTAGAGGGGGCGCCCAATCAGACAGTGCGCTTGAAAGGGCGCCCGGCGCCGGTAAAATCGCGTCTCTGCTGCAGCCATTGAGGTTGCTTCTCAAATCAAGCGACTGGAGGAGACCATGGACAAGCCCACCTACAGGGACGCCTCCCGCAGCGTCGAAGAGCGTGTCGCCGACCTTCTCGAGAGGATGACTCTGGAGGAAAAGATCGGTCAGATGTGCCAGGTCAACGGATCCCTCGAGGGGTCTGAAGAATGGGTGAGGGAGAGGTCCATCGGCTCCTTTCTCCATGTCATAGGCGAGCCTGCAGCGCGTTTGCAGAGGATCGCCGAGGACACGCGCCTGGGCATACCCATAATCTTTGGAATCGATGCCATACACGGACATGCGCTCTGCCCGGGCGCTACGGTCTTCCCGACGCAGCTTGCAATGTCTTCGTCATGGAGTGGCGATCTGCTGGAAAAGGCCGGCCGCGTGAGCGCTCGCGAGATGGCGGTCACCGGGATGCACTGGACGTTCAGCCCCGTCTTGTGCATAGCGCGCGATCTGCGCTGGGGGCGCATTGACGAGACCTTCGGAGAGGATCCGTACCTTGCAGGCACCCTCGCCAGCGGCATGATACATGGCTACCAGGGGGGAAATCTCTCTGACCCCGAGAGTGTGGCCGCCTGTGCCAAGCACTTTGCCGCGTACAGCGAGACTGAGGGCGGGCGTGACGCGACCGAATCCGGTGCAAGCGAACGGAGAATGCGCGAGTTTTTCCTGCCTGCTTTCGAAGAGGCTGCGCGTACGGGTGTTGCGACATTCATGGTGGCATACCAGGCGATAGATGGCACGCCCTGCTCGGCCAATCCATGGCTCTTGAGGGATATACTCAAAGGGGAGTGGGGATTTGAAGGCTTTGCAGTGACCGACTGGAACAATGTCGGCTTCATGGTGAGCGCGCAGTTTACCGCGGCCGACATCGACGAAGCCTCGAAGATCGCGGTCGAGGCCGGAAACGACATGATCATGTCCACTCCGGGCTTTTATGAGGCGGCGATACGCCTCTTGCGTGAGGGCAGTCTGGACGAGACGCTGATCGACGAGGCGGTTCGAAGGGTACTGACCCTGAAGTTTCACCTCGGCCTCTTCGATCACAAGCGACACCCGGAGCTGGAGCGAGCCCCTGGTGTGCTTGCCTGTGATGTGCACCGTAAGGCCGCTCTTGATGCGGCGTACCAGTCTATGGTACTTCTCAAAAACGACCGCGACATCCTGCCGTTCAAAGCTGTCAGGCGCATTGCCGTGGTGGGACAAAACGCCGACGATCCTTCCGCCCAGCTCGGTGACTGGGTAGGCGAAAACGAGAGGGCCCAGCCGCGCGAAAACATCGTGACCATCCTCGACGGTATCCGTGCGCGCGCAGGCGATACATGCGAAGTTGTGCACGCACGAGGATGCGATGTCATTGACGAGTCGGAGGGCTTTATCCATGAAGCGGTAGATGCCGCCGTAGAGGCTGACGTGGCTGTGGCGGTCGTAGGCGATGTGCGTGCCCAGACAGGCGAGGGGCATGATCGGGCAAACCTCGATCTTTCCGGGTGCCAGATGAGACTACTGGAAGCCATCCATGAATTGGGGGTGCCGATGGTGGTAGTGCTTGTCAACTCCAAGCCGCTGACCATACCCTGGATTGCTGAAAACGCCGACGCGATTCTTGAGGCTTGGAACCCCGGCATGGAAGGTGGCACGGCCGTTGCCGGAATTCTCTTTGGAGATCGCAATCCTTGTGGAAAGCTCACCATTTCTTTTCCCCGCCATGTCGGCCAGCAGCCTGTCTATTACGACCAGCGTCCCGGCTGGCACGGAGGAAAGTATGTGGACATGACGGCGGAGCCGCTCTTTGCTTTCGGGTACGGGCTTTCGTACACTGATTACGAATACTCGAACCTGCGCATCGAAAACGCCACGCTTGGCGACCGAGAGCCGCTTAGCGTCTTCGTAGACGTCGAGAATACCGGCAAGAGACCGGGCACGGAGATAGTACAGCTTTATATCAGGGACCTCGTGTCGTCTGTAACGACGCCGCTTAAGCGTCTGCGCGCGTACGAGCGCGTGTCGTTAGACCCCGGCCAGAAAAGGACGGTGCGCCTTGAGGTGCCATATGACGGGCTATCCCTTATCGACAGGCAGTGCCGGAGGGTGGTGGAGGCGGGCGCCTTTGAGGTGATGGTGGGAGCCTCCTCGAGGGCAGAGGATCTCTTGAAGGCGCGCTTCGAGGTGGCTCCATGAAGGCGCAAAAAGCCCCTGACTGAGGCACAAGGAGGCTGCGACTGCCTTTATTCAGCGTACCGCTCTTCTTTCAGGCCCGGTTCGTAAGGTGCCCGGCGTCCAGGGCAGTCCTGTCTCGGGCAGAGCTGACAGTTTTCCCAGCCTGTATCCGTGGGAAAAGATATGCCTGAGACGCTTTTTACCGGTATCATAAGGCAGCTTGCAGTGAGCTCGACGCCGATTGCCCCGTACGGGTCGCCCAAGAGCTCCATAAGGCGCACCTGCTCCTGAAGAGGCCAGTCCTCAAGGGAGCCGGGGTTCATGGATGAGGTATTGCCGGGCGAGTAGTCGCCGGTGATGGCCTTGCGCACCGCGGTGGTCGCCGAGCCCAGCGCCATGACCATCAACTCATCCGCGTAAAAAGAATCGAGCGGGTCATCGATCGAATCGGCCCACTCCATTATCTCTCTGCCGCAGGTTGCCAGGTATGGAAAGACACGGTAAGCCGGCTCAAGGTTCACCCTCAATACGCGACTGGTAAAGGTGATGCCATCGATAACTATGAAGTCTTCTCCTCTTTCGTCGATGTTGGCCTGCCGGTACATCGCCTTAGGCCTGGCAATAGCGCGCGCGGACTGGGCCAGGGCAAGAGCGCTTGCCGCGTGATCGCCGGAGGGTTCCATGCGGAGGCGCTTCAGGAAAGCCGTAGTATCCAGCCGAAAGGGTATGTTATCGATAACCTTCTCTTCCATCGTCGCTCCAGTCGCTTTAGATGTCACAAAATACCGCCCGCTCTGACGTTCACAATTCTAAAGGCCGGCCAGCCGGCGGCAAGTCATTAAGACTGCAGCCGTATACGGTATTGATGGCTCCCCATTTCGATGTCACCGGAAAACATTGACTCTCGGGCACCCGCCAGATACAGTGGCACTTCTCCGGCTATTGCTGGATGTTACCACAAAATTGACTCATGGAAACAGGTGATGACATGGCCGTTTCGAGCGAACAGCTTGCAATCTTTGGCGGGCCTAAAGCCATAACACGCGATCCGGAGGACATCTTCGCCTGGCCGCTCATTACCGCCGAGGACGAACAAGCCGTGCTCGAGGTCTTGCGCTCCGGCAGGATGAGCGGTAACGATGTTTCGAAGCTTTTCGAGAGAGAGTTCGCCGACTGGATCGGCTCGAAATATGCTCTGACCTATCCAAACGGTACAGAAAGCCTGCGCGCGGCAATGTGGGCCGTCGGTACAGGTGCCGGCGACGAGATCATATGCCCCTCCATGACCTACTGGGCCAGCGCGGCGCCGGCACTCACGCTTGGGGCGGCGGTTAACTTCGCCGATATCGACCCTGAAACCCTGTGCATAGATCCGGCAGACATCGAGCACAGAATAGGACCGCGCACGAGGGCGATAGTTGTCGTTCACTATGCAGGTCACCCTGCTGACATGGACCGCATAATGTCTTTGGCGCGTGCGCACGGCGTCGCGGTGATTGAGGACGTCAGCCACGCGCATGGTTCGCTTTGCCATGGCCGTAAGTGCGGGACTATCGGGGATGTGGCGGCGATGAGCCTGATGTCGGGAAAGAGCTTCCCCGCGGGGGAGGGCGGGATTCTTGTCACGGACAACCGCGAAATTTATGAGCGCTGCATCGCCTACGGTTTTTACGAGCGCACTGGAGCGCCGTCGATCTATAATCCTGTCGATCTCGCCATCACCGACGAGACCCTCCGGCGCTTTGCGGGTGTGCCTCTGGGCGGGTACAAGCATCGTCTCAACCAGCTGGCATCTGCAATGGGCCGTGTGCAGCTGAGACATTATCCCAGGCGCATAAGCGAGATACAGGCGGCCATGAACCGCTTCTGGGACCTTCTGGAAGGCACCCCCGGCATACGTGCGCACCGCCCGACAAGGCAGAGCGGGTCAACCATGGGAGGATGGTACCACCCCCGAGGTCTTTATCGTGCCGAAGAGCTCGGCGGGCTTTTGCTGGAGCGATTCACGGAGGCGCTGCGCGCTGAAGGCTTCCAGCAGTGCCAGCCCGGCGCAAACCTGCCACTCCATGCGCACCCCGTATTTCATGAGGCGGATGTTTTCAACATGGGTGCGCCGACAGTCATCAGCTTTGGACAGCGTGATGTGCGACAGGGGCAGGGGAGTCTGCCCGTCTCAGAAGGAATACTTGAGACGGCTTTCGACGTGCCGTGGTTCAAGAAAGACAAGAGCGATGTCATCGAGGAGTACGCGGCGGCCTTTCGCAAGGTGGCGGCGAATGCTCGAGAGCTGGGTGCGACATAGAGTGTGGCAGCCGAAATGCGTAACGCGCTATCCCGCCGATCCCCCAAACGCCCGTCACTTGACGATCGAATCGTACGAGCCTGGGCACGACCCGCTCGAGCAGGAAAACGTGGCCGACAATCCTGCGCATGCCCACTTACGTGACGGCCTGCTCGAGCGCCTGCACTCATGGATGGTCGAGACGGGAAATCCGCTGGTCGTCGGCATCCCGCCGGGACCGGCACCATGGAAGGCCCTGCCATGCTTAAGGACGCATCCTGACGAACCGTCAGCGCCGCAGCCGTGGCCGACCCCACCTTGGTAAGTTTCCACTTCTTGGGGCCATGCCTGTGCTCTGGCAGTGCGACCAGAGGACACCTGCTGGAGTGCTATTAAGCCGTGTGGGGAGTGCCCTCTCAAAGCTTGCCCCCAAAGTCCTATGTGAACGCAAAGTAGAAATGACCTGTCGTCGTGGCTGGCCGCAAACGAAAGGAGGCCACAGGCTGACTGGAGTTTGCAGCCGCTCGGCACCGTGCGTACGTCCTTCGCGCAGACTACGCGGTTGTAATCAAACCCCTCCTAACCTGCACAGAAACATTGTGCGCCTCCTTTGCCCCTATCGCAAACCACCTGTAGCAATCCGCCACCAACACGGGTCTTGAGCCGCCACTCTACGGGACATTCTTAGTTTGCATAGATAGGAAATTACCAAGTTGCGTCTACAGCCAAAGGACCGAGATCTTGACAAGTCAGTGCGCATGGATAATATACCTGTCCTCGTGTGCGCCCCTAGCTCAGCTGGCAGAGCAGCGGATTCTTAATCCGCGGGTCGTGGGTTCGAATCCCCCGGGGCGCACTTCTTTTAACTCCTTACCCTTAAAGGTCTTACAAACACGGACGTGATGATGCGGCAAGGGTTTGGCAAGGGCCTGGGGACATAAGCGGGGACATAAGTTCTTGCCCTTGACCTTACTCCGGCATTCGCAAGATTCGTAGACGACAAGATCGAGGGGCGCAAGCGGCAAAACGCCAGAGAGGCGAAGTCCCGCTATCTCGAGAAGACACTCGGCGCTTTGCTGGAGGAGTTTCTTGCCTCCAAGTCAAGCAAGGCTGGCCGCACCTACAGAGGCTACGCGAGTCATCTCAATCAGATAAAGAGGCTGATGGACTGCCGCCTGCCTGTAGGCGAGGTCTGCCCCGAGCATGTCAGAACGTATCTCAACAGCCGGATAGAGCACGAAGGGGTGCACAAGGCCACTGCCAACAAGGAGCTCACCACCCTCAGGAGCGTTTTCAGCTTCGCTCAGAAGCAGGATTACACGGGTAAGAATCCGGCCAGGATGGTGGACAGGTTCAGCCTCGACGCGCAGGACAAACAGCAGCTTCCCGAGCCGGTCTACATCCCCCGTGAGATATATGAGGCCCTGATCCACTCGAGGGCGGCGCGCAGTCACCAGCCGGTGAAGGGCGTGATGTTCATCCTGTACCAGACGGGCCTGAGGATCGGAGAACTCCTCAGGCTAAGGTGGAAAGACATCGACCTGGCAAACAACGTAATCCACGTGACGGCTTCAATGCAGAAGGGCGGCGACAGGTCCCCGTACATGGTCTCGCGGCAGCTGCGCCTGTATATGAGAATCGCCCGGCGGGACGCCCTGAATGCGTGCCGGGCAATTGGTAGCGACGTGGAAGCGCCTTTCGACCGGATGGCGGTGATAGCAAGCAGCCGCGGCCGGCCATGGGGGTACTCGAACCTCTTCAGCCGCGTGTGGGGTCCTTTCCTGCGGGCGTTCCGGAAGGAGAGGCCGCGGATCTACCGCAGGCTCCAGGAGGCCGCCGGCAGCGGCGTGCCCTTCGGGATGATGCAGCCGACGAACATCCTCTCAGGGTCCGAGTCGCCGAGCTTGTGAGCGGCCACCCCGATGTCAAAAGTCGTGACGTCGCGCATTGTCCGTATCGGCAGGAAGTGCGTGGGCTTGCCGGCGAGCTCATAGGCCTCGATCGCCGCGCCGACGGCGATGGCGGTGTCTGCGCTTACGTCCTTCAGGACGGGCACGCTGCCGCCGACGAGGTCCTCGACCATCCTCTGGATGCACGGCATGCGGCTGGCTCCGCCTGCAAGGACTATGCCAGAGAGCTTGCCGATATCCCCGACGCCCGTCTCGATGGCGCTCTGGCACTTCTCTCTGATCCCGTCCACACAATCCCTGGTGAGGTCCCCGAACTCGCTGCGGGAGAGCTCCGGCATTACCTGGACGCCCTTTGCCATGACGGGGATAGTGGTGCTTTCAAGTTTCGAGAGCTCCCTCTTGGCCCTTTCCGACTTCTCGCGTATGTCCTGGAGGAACGCGGCGTCGGCGGGGTCGGCCGGGTCGAACTCCACCTTGTGATTCTTCTTGAACTCATTGATGATGAGCTTTTCGACAGCCATGGTGAAATCAGTTCCGCCGCGTCTCCTGTCACCGTCGCTTGTGAGGATCCTGCTTTCCTTCTCCGTCACCTCGGCGATGGAGACGTCCAGGGTGCCGCCGCCGAGATCCAGTACGGCATAAATGCCACTGATCTCCTTGTGGTTGAACATGTACGCGCGTAGCGCCATCGACGGCTCGTTGGAGATTCGCAGCACCTTCAGACCGGCGAGGTTGGCGGCCTCTCCGGTGGCCTGCCTGGCAGCGTTGTCGAAGTATGCCGGGACCGTGATCACGGCGCTCTCCGCCGGCTCGCCGAAGAATATCTCAGCAGCCTCTTTGAGTTCCTTGAGGATGAAGCTCGTGATCTCAACGGGAGAGTACTTCCGGCCCGTATCGGGGTGTATAAAGGCGGTTACGTCCTCTCCCATCAGGCGCTTGACCTCCCAGACGCAGTACGCGGGCCGGGCGATCATCATGTGCAAGGCCCGCTCGCCGACCACCGCCTCTGACTTCTCGGTAAAGTGCACTACGGACGGCGTCAGGCTATTGCCCTCCCGATTCTCAGCAATCACCGGCCTGCCATCTTTGAGCGCGGCCACCACCGAGTAGGTCGTGCCCAGATCGATACCGATTTCCTGCACCATTTCTATCTCCTTTTTGTGTAAATCCGGCTTGTCCTGAGCATTCACTGTTGGCAACCTCCCTTCTCAGACCTGGATTTTCGCGTCCTCGTAAAGCACTGTAGAGGCCGGTCTGATCACCCTGTCCCTGCCTTGACGCTTCTCAAGCAGGCCCACCCTTATGATCTCTCCGTCGCCAGAAGCGCCAGCGGGCCTCGGGCGCGTGGCGATGGGCATGTGCCGCGAGGGGTCGAAGTGCTCGGCGGAGTCGATAAGCTCAACGTCACTTGACCTCAGCAGAGAGACCACGTCAGCGCGCATGGCCTCGATGCCGGCGATGGCCTCACGCCGAGAAGGTTAGCAAGCACCTTGAAACTGGTATTGTGACTGCGGCAGTTTGCATATAGAACGGAAAGCCCCCGCTCCTGCAGGAGCTTCTGCAGGTACTTCACACTCAGGGTCTTGCCGCAGCCCCGGCTGCCGACGATAAGAAGATGATTGGCGATCTCTGTCTTCTGGTAGCGCAGAAGGCCGTCGATTACGGCTCTCAGTTCCTGCCGCATGAGCGGCTTTTCCGGGATGTAGTTGAAGTCGAAGACCCGGAAGTCCCGGATCCTCGACATGCCCCTGCTGAGGCGTTTCTCCTTTTCCCTGAGGTATTCGTGTATTTCCATCGTCGCGTAAACCGCACCGCACGAATGAACCTTCAGGGCTTTATAAAGATACCGCTGACCTCCAGCCTCAGAAACTCCACGTGGAGATCCAGAAGCCTTCCCTTGTGCCGGGATAACCTCCCGGAGCTCTCCCCCGAGGCCTCGCACCTGCGCACGGCCTCATGCAGTTCTGTGAAGGTCTTTGCGAACTGTCCGCATTGAACAATGAGGTCCTTGCCCCTCATGTGGTCGAACCTGAAGGACGGTGCCAGGACGCATTCGGCTTCGTACCTCTCCAGCTCTGCCCAGGCCAGAGTAGTCTTGATCTCGCACAGGCACTCAGAGAGCCGGCGTATGCCGGCCTCTATGTCTGCTTTGTCTGTTTCTTTCATCCTGCTGGAAAAAGACCGAGCTATATAAACCTTCCGCTGCACGCGCCGGGGCAGGAAGGCTCAGTCCATATCATGGTGCTCATGATTGTAGAAGTCCCTTCCGTTCCAGGCATTTCCCGAGCCGCCCAGGTCCTGCAGGTGCTCCTTGAGCTCATCCAGTATCTCCTCGACCTTGCCGTCGATGGAGCGCACCGAAGTCTTAAGATCCCTGAGAATCCTCAATTGGCAGGCTCTGTCCCTTTCCTGATATTCCTCTGCTGTCATTGTGCGATTACTACACTTGGCAAGTTTATAAACCTTGCGCCCTCTCTATTCCTGGGACCTGCCTTCACATCTCGGGTCGCCCGGTACGCTCTTGCCTTCTTACTCAGTCCGGCTTCCGGATCTCCCGCCAGAAACGCCCCTCAGGAACCGCATCTCTCTGCAGGTATAGAAGGGCTATCGGCAGCCAGTCCCCTTGGATGCCTTCGCCGTCGTTGACGGCGCGGATGGCGTTCATGATCTTGTGATGATCTCTTCATTGGCGACCGGGCCGCCCCTCGTTGCAGGGAAACTTGTCCTTGATCAAGTTCCATTGTCCGTCCGTCAGTTCGCATCGTCTCATCGTGTCGCTCCCAGAGTGCCCAGCCGACCCACCGCCGGCCCGTGCACCCGGTTATCGGCAATTCAGACATTTCTCCGGCAAGACCTGGCACGTAATCAGTCGGTAATTATTGTTGACAGTAACATTTAGGCAGGCTATAAACGCCGCTGCACGAGGCTGGGCAAAGGGCGGCAAGCCGGGCCACATCGAGTCTTACACCGATGACCTCGCCTGCGCCAGGTGATTCAGGGTAATCGCGTACCATTTTGACTTCTTGAGACGCTTCAGGACTTGACTGTCGTCGGTTTCCTGTGGGGACGCAATGCATGAAGGACGACGCAGACGGAAGTGTTCTAAGCAGCATTAAAGACAGTGTCGCCCTGTTTTTGATTTCCCGCAGGAGGTGCTGTATGTGGAGCATGTGTGCGCGGTGGTTGTGTATTGCCGCCCTGATCATCGCCGCCGCGGCCTTTATGGCCGACGCTCTGGTAGCACAGGAGGCGGCAGGGCAAGCCGGGGAACCGGACGTGGGCATCTCGGAGCGGATTCCAGGCGATTCGGCGCCTGCACCGGAGGAGGAACTGTTCGGCCCGCTGACGTTCAACTCAGAGCTGCTCCTGTGGGTGTGGGCCGTAAAGATTGACTGGGATACAATGGAACGGCGTGGGTTTAGAATCGGCTGGACTCCGGCAGCTGAGCCGCTTTTGATTCCCGAGTGCACCTGGTGGGAGGTCTGGTCAGCGGGCACGCCGAGCTGGGAGGCTGTGGCGCGGGAGGTGCGCAGCCGTGACATCCCGGGGCTCCGGATGCACGGTGCCACGGACGCCGGCCTTGAGCACCTGCAAGGGCTCGTGAACCTGCGGTCGCTTAACCTCTGGCGGACGCAAGTCAGCGACGCGGGCCTTGAGCACCTGCGGGGACTCGTGAACCTGCGGATGCTTGACCTAGGGTATACGCAAGTCAGCGACGCCGGCCTTGAGCACTTGCGGGAACTGGTGAACCTGCGGGTGCTTAGC
>SLPQ01000207.1 GCA_007131925.1 Candidatus Brocadiia bacterium
CGACACGCGACGTGGTGCCTCTTTACAGCGAAGCTGAGCGCTCTCATATCATGCGACTGGCCGAAAGTATCGACAAGGATGAGGCCGTGCGGCTGGCATGCGAGCGCCTCGGGCGTGACTGGCGGCTCAGTGAGCCCAGGTTTCGCGAGGCCGACTCCTCGGTAGGTGCTCCGGCAGCTGCCGGAGCGCTCCATGACGCGGCTCTCGTGCTTATGGTGGCGTGGGATGAGCAGCTGCTCGAGCTTTTCCGAAAGACGCTCGGGGAGTTCACCAGGCTCTGGGAGACTTATGGCCAGGTAATGTACGAGACCATCCATCATGGGGTGCTTCTCTGCAAGCTGATCGGCGCCTGCAAGCTTGCTTTTGAAGGCGGGTGGATCGACATCGAGGAGGAAGTGACGGCACAGGCGATGATTATCGATCTCACCGCGAAGATAAAGAGGCAGGGGGGGCGGCAGTTTCGCCTGTCAAACTGGTGGGCTATGGAGAGCGCGGGACCTGCGTGGCTTGGCGCCCTCTTTCCCTACATGCCTGGCGCGCGAGAGTACCGAAACGCCGCTCGCGAGACATTTTACTGGCTGCTTGCGCATGGGACGCTTTCCGACGGCGGTTTCTGGGAGATGTCGCCGAGCTACCACGTAGTGACTCTTACCTATCTTCACCAGATTGCCGAGGCGCTGCTCAGGTCGGGAGTGGACCTTTACGGCGCGGAGGTCGCGGGGAGGAAGCTTCGCGAGATGACGGATTACCTAAAGACCATCAGCTGCCCGCCCGGCGCGCTGCCTGCATTTGACGACTCCGGCAGATCGGTGTCAGGCCAGGTGCTGATGGCGCTTGCCAAGCGCCTGCAGGACGGCGAGCTGACCTTTCACGCTCAAAGAGCCTTGGAGAGATCCAGCGGGAAATGGCCTGTCTGCGATCTTTACGTGCCGCTTGACTCTCCAGAGCCGGTCGAGCCGAGGCGAAAGAGCGAAGTGCTCGTGCCGTCAGGCAAGCTCATACTTCGCTCGGCATGCCGGAAGCTTTCCTTTATCTTTGACTTCGGGCCACACGGCGGCTGGCACGGCCACAGTGACAAGCTCTCTTTCGAGGCTTTCTGGGGCGAGATGTGCATAGTGCCCGATGCAGGCTCTTACAGATATGAGGATGCGCTGCACTGGGAGTGGTTCAAGACCGCGCCTGCGCACAACACGGTAACTCTTGGCGAGCGGGACCGGGTGCAGGCGGAGGGCAGACTGCTTTACTTTGAAGAGGGCAGGGACTTTCTGACTGCGGGAATGACAGCGCCTTTGAGCGACGGCGCGTCACACCGCCGGGAGGTTACACTTGCCGACAGGGCGCTTATTATCGACGACTTTGTGGAGGGAGCACGTAAGGGCGAGACGCTCGTCTGGCGCATGAACTCCTACGCCCCTATCGAGCTGAAGGGCGACACAGCCGTTTTATCACGCAGCGGCGTGGAGGTGCATGTGTCAACCGTGTCAAAGGGGGTTGGCATGGATGTGGCACGAGTGCCGCTGATGGGGGAAAAGGATTCGCCTGCAAGAGAGTATGTCAACGGATGGCAGCTGCGGCTTTCAAGTGATGTGGAGGGAAACTCCCAGCGTGTACTGGTAAAGCTTGATTTTGCCTGGTAGTTCAAGCGAAGAGGCAAACTCAGGCCCCTGGTCAGTAATCGTAAGGATCTCCTTGTGATGGTACATTCCAAAGCGCCCATCGTGACACAATACCTCTCATACAGACTGAGACCGTAGTCTTGAGAGCCTCACTTTCGACACGAGGCGTCCGGAAGCACATAACGGCGTCTTTCGGCGACAGGCAAGATGACCGCAATGCGACCTGCGGCTGGCGTGAAGCACTGCGGACGACATTGTTTTTGTGATGTCTTCAGCGTGGTGGCTTTGATGTGAGCGAGGGACTTTTTTGCTTGCGGTGCATTACTCCTGACTTAATATAAGTGTATTGCAATCGGATCAGAATCCTTGTGCCTCGAGCACCTGCCCGGCAGCTCCTTTACTTGGCAAGAGTGCAGATGCGTTTTTTTGCAGAGCGCTCTTGCAGCCGATGGCTGCAGGGTGGCACCTGATCTGGGGGGAATGATGACGATTGAGGTATGCGGACCCGGCTGTCGATCGAAGCGCGCCGGAAGATTGCATTTTGCAGACGGCGACAGCCACTGTGAATTTGACTACACCGAGCACCTGGAGGGGCTAATACGCAGATGGTGTCGACGTTACCCTCAGCTCGGGCACATCGAGATGGACAGGGTGGTCTTGAGCGTGGCGAAGTGCCGATCAAGGAGCGCGCGTGGTCTGTATGCTTCGGTGGCCTCGCTTGCCTTTCAGGACGAGCGCGTGTCGCATGGTACCGACGGGTGCATGTACAGCTGGCCCAGGGTACTCAAAAATGGTCGCGAAGCGCTTTACCTTGTTAAGTTTTACCTGCCGCGCTTTCACAACCTTTCCTACGAAAACAAGATAGCCACGATCCTTCACGAGCTCTACCACATCCATCCGAGATTCAACGGCGAGTTTCGCTGCTTCCCGGGCAGAAACTGGGCCCACGGAGGCTCGCGCACGCAATTCGAGCGGATGTTTGCCTCACTCAAGCGCGACATTCTCAAGCGCAGTGACCCGTTTACCGAGCTCTTCCTCAACTGCAGGTTTCGCACGCTGGTCGAGAGGTTCGGCGATGTATATGGGGACAGGCTTTACTTGAGCCGTTCGTGTGACCGGCCTGCAAGTCTGAGCCGGCGGGCCGGTTGCTGACTTTCTCTGAAATGGCAGAGGTGCTGTTTTAGTCAGCAAGGGGGGGTGGATGATTCACAAGGTAATGGGCCAGCTGGCCGCCGCTGCCGTCGAGGTGAGCGCTGCGGGCTCACAGGATGTAGCAGCGCCGACCGAGGCATCCCTTGCTGCATCGCTTGCTGCACATCTGGACAGCGTGTGGGACGTGCCTTTTTGGATGAGCATCGCTGCTGCACGACTTATACTTATAGTTGCGACCTTCGTAGCGGCCTGGCTGGTCATGCGCGTTGCCAGGTACCTGATCATGAGCATTGGAAAGAGGATGCTCACCCACAAACTGCCAGACGCGGCGCGCCAGAGGGTGCAGACCCTTACGGAGCTTTTCTTCAGCATTACGCGGTATGTAGTCTATTTCATGGCTTTCATTACGGCGCTTTACCAGGCCAATATAAATCCCGCACCCTTTCTCGGCGGTGCTGCGGTGGTGGGGCTGGCAGTCGGCTTTGGCAGCCAGGATCTTGTAAGGGACATTGTTACGGGCATATTCGTTTTGGTCGAAAATCAGTTTGCCATCGGCGACTACATCGATCTCGGCGTCAAGGCTGGTGTGGTTACCGGAATGACTGTCAGGGTGGTAACGATACGTGATGACCAGGGGCGTCTTCACAACCTGCCTTACAGGTCCATAAACGTCGTTTCAAACTTTTCACGCTCAGGCGCGGCCATGATTTTTGACGTATTTCTTGCAAAGCCTGCCGATGGACCGGCTGCCGACAGGGTCGTATCAGAGGCCCTGGAGGGCCTTTCAACGGAGCTCGCGCCCATGATACGGGCGTTTACAGTCGAAGGCGTTATCAATCCCGATACCCCTCTGGCATGTCTCAGGGTAAGGATAAACGCGCGCCCCAGCAGGGTGGATTTCGTGCAGGCGGAGGTGATCGCGCGGATCAAAGAGGTGCTCGCCTCAGAATCGATCGACCTCAAAAGCGGTCTCATTCGCACGTACAGCGTACCACAAGCAGCGCCGCAGCCGGTCAGCTTCAGCGGGTAGTGGCTTCTTGATCAAGGGCGGCAGCGGCGTTGCTCAGTGATGGCTGCCGGGGTGTGCCGCGCCGAAGCGCACGTCTACGGGTGCACTGACATCGAGGCTGTCCACCTCAAAATAGTCAGCCCTGTCAAATCCGAACAACGACGCGACGATGTTTGACGGAAAAAGCTCGCAACGCGTGTTCAGGTCTTTTACGTTTCCATTGTAAAACCTGCGGGCCGCCTGTATGCGGTCTTCAGTGTCGACGAGTTGCTGCTGGAGGCGCAGGAAGTTTTCATTGGCCTTGAGGTCAGGGTAGCGCTCACTCACGGCCAGAAGGGTCTTTAGAGCTCCGATAAGGGCGTTTTCATCGCGAGCCTGGCTGGCGGGCCTGCCGCAGCTTGAGACCGCCCGCGCGCGGGCGCTGGCTACCGCTTCGAGGACCTGTCTTTCGTGAGCTGCATAGCCCTTGACAGCCGCCACGAGGTTCGGTATGAGGTCATAACGGCGGCGAAGCTCGGTATCGATATTGGCCCATGAATTGTGGATGAGATTTCTCAGTTTCACCAGGGCATTGTAAGTGCCGATGACAAATACTGCCCCGAGAAGCGGTACAAGCACGCTAGCCAAGAGCACTAAGTGGACAATACCAAAACCCTCCATCACGCCCCCTGTCTACGATCTCTTCTCTCTGCGTTCCGGCTCTATTCCCTCAAAGCGCACCCCCTCGCGTCGGGATGAGGGCACTTGATGCCGCCGCGAGTCCGGGCCGCGTTGCTGTCGCATCGCGCGGTCGTCTTTGAAGTAGTCGGGCAGCATTTTCACAAAAGTTTGCGCATCATCCAAAAGCCTCGATACGTCATGCACCTTGGGCGTGCCCTGCCGATAAAAAAGGATGTAGTTCCAGCGAATCTCCATCGAAAGCCATCGGCGGTCGAGAAAAAACTGCATCGCCCGCTGGGTCAGGACGTCATAGGCAAATTTCTTGTCCTCGCAGTGCACATAGAAGCGCCTGTTGAACTCCCCATGATCAAGATCAACATCGTCAAATCCGAAAAAGCCCGCCACTTTGTCAAAGAGCCCCTCGCGCCTGACGATCATCGGCTTGAAATGACAATCGGTCTGGACGCCACATGCGCCGAACCTATACGTGTGTGAATGCTTGCCCGAACGAATTGTGTACTTATAGTCGAAATACCTGAGATCCCCCTCGGAGCATGGGCCGAAAATAACGTTTCGGGCCTTGCGAGAGCGGCCCACGGAGCACAGCTTGGTCTGGCCAAAGACGTTTGGCAGCTGAAAGGGATCGTGCCGCGCAAACTTCATGCCCTTTGAGACTGCAAGCTCACGCAGCGCCTGCTGCCTCTTGTGCGCCATTATAAGGCCGACAATCGCCGCCCCTCCAACCGCCGCCAGTACAAGGATTAAAAAAAGCGGAAAACGGGCATTGTCGACGAAAAGAAAAGGCATCATCCGACTCCTTCAGGCTTTGTCGACAGCTTCGCTGGCGCTTTTCACCTGCGACTGCCTGGCCGTGCACGATTTACACAGTCGGACTGCGACACGGGCGCCGCCTGGTCAAAACGCCGGGCGCTCGACTCCAATGCTGCAGCACTTCTATCTCACAGGCACCTCTCGCCTACCTGTGCGCGGCCGAACTCTGATGTCCCCATCCAACATACACGCAAACAACGGCCTTATTCGGACACTTTCCCTGTCAGGTCGTCGAGAGGCTCGGGGGGCAAAAGGCTCGCCATCCTTGCGCGGGTGGCCGCCCAGTGGCGAATCTCGTCGATACTCTCCTTCATCGTCACTGAAAGGGGCACAGTTGCAGCAATCGCCGTAAGGATGTCTTCGGTATTTATGTCGCGGCCCTGTGGAAAAACGTCATACATCGCCGATACCACCGACTGCTCGATCTCGGCCCCGCTCATGCCTTGTGACGCGCCGGCGAGCATATCGACGTCAAAGTGCCTCGCCTGGCGGCCACGCCGCTTGAGATGAATGACGAATATCTGCTTGCGCTCGTCGCGCTGGGGCAGGTCAACAAAAAAGACCTCGTCAAAGCGGCCCTTGCGAAAGAACTCAGGTGGGAGATTCCATATCTGGTTTGCCGTTGCAAAGACAAAGACCGGTACGCGCTTTTCCTGCAGCCAGGTCAGGAAAGTGGCGAAGACGCGCGAGCTCGTCCCCGCATCGACAGTTCCGGTGCCCTGGCTGCCGGAAAAGCCCTTTTCGATCTCGTCAAGCCATAGGACCGTCGGCGCGATGGACTCAGCGATGCGAATGGCCTTACGCATATTCTCCTCTGATGACCCGATAAATGAGTTGAATATCATGCCGACGTCGAGCCGCAACAGAGGCAGTTTCCACTCGGCTGCGGTTGCCTTGGCGGCCAGGCTCTTTCCACAGCCCTGCACGCCCAGCAAAAGTACACCACGTGGATCCGGCAGGCCAAACTCACGCGCCCTGTCGGTAAAAGCATTAGCGCGATTGGCAAGCCAGTTTTTGAGCGCGTCAAGTCCGCCTACATGCGACATCGATTCGTCCAGCTCGTAGTACTCGAGCATGCCCGACTTTCGAATGATCTGCTTTTTTTCCGCGAGGATGGCAGGCAGGTCATCAAAGCAAAAACGCCTGTCGGCAACGAGCGCCTTGGCCATTACATTTTCGGCCTCGCTGGCTGTAAGGCCAAGGCATGCCTTCACGACCCGCTCCAAGAGCTCCTGGTCGCGGCTTATCGTGACTTTCGGGTTAGTTTCCACGGCGTGCAGAAAGCCATTGAGTATATCCGTCATCTCCTGGTCATCAGGCAGCGGGATGTCGAAGACAGTCACATCCTTTTCGAGCTCGACGGGAATTTTGAGAACGGGGCTCAGGATGACAAGCGTCTTGTACGAGCGCCTGAGATGGTCGGCGGTATCTCTGAGCTTGCGGACCACGCGGTGGTCTTCCAGAAAGGCGTGCAAGTCCTTGAAGACAAAGATGGCTCTTTCAGGCGAGCCGACAACTCGGTCGAGTGCTGGGTTGACCTTGTAGCCCTCCTGCTGGTTGAGCGCATCGTTGTCGAAGCCGTCCGTGCAGGCCCAGAAAAATATTTTCTTGCCAAGATCGGCTGCTACTTCCTTTAGAGCGCTCTGGACGCGCGCCTCCTCCCACGATACAAGATAAAGGATGGGATAGCGGGCGCGGATACTAAGCGCCAGCTCGCTTTTTAATCTTTCAATTCCCATGCGCTCCCTTTTCGAACGGAGTTTACAGCCACAGTGTATCTCGACGGTACAGCTGTCATCAGATCTCCAGGTAAAACCTGTCCTCAGCAGGCCATGGCCCAGCTGTGGTGGCCATTAGATACAGATATATGCCTGCGATAAGAGCCACCCATGCCCCGTCAGGAGCGAGGGCCATCGCGGTAATATCATCGTCTATTTCTCGCCGCCATAATACACGCTTTTCGCTGCTGCGCACAGTAAGCAGCCTGGCGTGCGACTCTATCGATAAAATCTCGCCGGCATTGTCAGGGGCGCCAAAGTATAGAGCCCGGCCGCGCCGCGGCATGCGGCCGGCCACTGCGCCTTGCGGGTTCACAATGCAGGCGCCTCCTTCTAAGCATACAATCACATGTCCGCCTGGGGTAGGCTGTACCGACACGATCTCACCCTGGGCATCGAGTGACCAGCCGGGCTCGCCCTTGGTGGTGAATGTGTACACCGTCCGCCCGTCAGCCACGACAAAGCCGTTCGAGAGGCCTTGAATGGCCATAAGGGACCTGGTCGGAAGGGCGTTCGTTGAGATCAGCGAGCCGCGCCGGTCATAGATTGCCAGCTTGCCGCCGTCGAGCGCTACGAGAGTGTGGCACTTGCCGTCAACGGCGATACCGCACACATCTGAATCAGTTTCGAAAAACTCACACCTCGTGAGGTCGCTCCCATACAGGGACACTCCCCTGAAAAAGTCTGCCACTGCCATGAAAACAGCATTTGGCGCTAAGGCAAAGTGTGTCGCCCAGTCATTCTTGAGTGCATAGCGCCGCTGCGTGTGTGAACGCAGGTCCAGCGCAAAAAGTGTCTCAGAGGAGGCCGCCACCACGATGTCATGGCTGGGTGAGGCCTTCAGCATCGGCTGATACCCTCGTATCGGCTCGCCAACGCCGCTCTGGCGCCCCTCGCTGTCAAATATGCGCAGGCGCGCCTCCACGTCCAAAAGCGCAACATGCCGCGCTCGCGGCGTCACCACCAGCTCCCCTCCACGCACACCGCCGATGGCGGAAAAAACCTTCGTCCGCCATCGAGCTACCGGTCCAGACGGCAGTGTCGAACCTGAGGGCCGGCCCGCGGCCTTACCACGGCGTGAAAACTCGAGATATTGCTGCTTAGCGGCACCTCTGGGCGAAACAAGGAGCCTTTCAACAGCGCCACAAGTCGTGACAGCCGTCAGTGCAGTGCCGATCGAGTCAACCTCCAGTTGCATGATACCCCTGGAGGCGTTTTCCCTGAAAAGCACCTTGCCATCGGGCTCAAAAACAAAAAGGTCGCTGTCTTCATTGACAACGAAAATGGCATCACCGACCGGGGAAATCGCAACGCACCTGGGTCCGCCTGGCACCTCGAAAAGCCCCATCTCGCGCCCGCTGGCATCAAGGGCTATGATGCCGAAATGTGGCGCCGGCACCAGTATCATGCCTGTGGCCTCAGACACAGATGGAGACCTTGTGTTGCAGCGGAAGTCCTTTTGCCAGGTCTTATCTTCATGAAGGCTGAGATGGACGACCTGGCCGTACTGCCCGACAGCCAGCAGGGCGGCGCCGGACTTCAAAAAGCGCACGTATCGGTACTTGTCGCCCCACTGCATCGTCTCGCGGGCTCCGCTGGCCGGGTTAATAAGCGCTACGTTGCCGCCTGCGTCAGCCGTTGCAAGGCGCGATCCGGTCGGCGTCAGATCTAATGAGACCGGCTGAAAGATGAGGCGCTCCCAAACCCTCTCAGGCTCATCCTGATCGAAAACGACAAGTGTACCTGAGTCGGCAGCTGCGACAATGCGCCTGCCTGTAGCGTCAATGGCGAGCGCACTCGGCAGAAACGAGAGCTGTTTCGACCAGACCAGGCGGCCGTTCCGGTCGATAAGGTAGAGAGCTCCCTCATCGTCTGCGGCGAGTATGCAGCCGCTCTCGCCGGCGGTCCTGGCAATGATAACGGGCGCGTCAAAGTCCCTGTGCCACTGCTGGGTGATGCTGAGCATCGGCGCCGACATCAGCTTCTTCCTGTGCTTTCAGTGTGCCTGTACTGCAATAATGTACATTCTAATCTGTGCTGATTGCAAGGACAACCATATGGCAGCATTGCCGGAAAGAAAGGAGACGGACCTCACCGAGCGCCGCCTTATTCGTTCATTACGTACGGGTTATTTGTCCTTTCAACGCCTACGGTTGTGATTTCTCCATGGCCGGGGTAGATTACGGTTTCATCAGGCAGGGTCAGTATTTTCTCCCTGACACCCGAAAGGAGCATCCCCATGTTGCCGCCGGGAAAATCAGTCCTGCCGATGGTACCGGCAAAAAGCGTATCCCCGGCAAAGACTGCAGGCGGGGTCGCGTCATTTATCAGGCATATCGACCCGGGGCTGTGGCCTCCAATCTGCTCGATGCGAAAGCTAAGGCCGGCGGGCTCGATCGTGGTGCCTGCCTCAAGCAGGCGGTCTGCACGTGGCGAGATGGCCTGGAAGCCCAGAGCAGCCGAAAGGTTGGCTGCAGGGTCGGTCAGCATGTGCGCATCGCGACCATGGATCATCAGCTCCGCAGCAGGAAACGCCTCTTTGAGTACGATGTTGGCAGCTATGTGGTCCGCGTGACCGTGCGTGTTTACGATGTGAGTGACCGAAAGAGAGAGCCTCGAAATGCTCTCCAAAATCCCATCGCCGTCGTCACCTGGATCAATAACGAGACACTTGCCGCCTGTCTCATTGTACAGTATGTAGCAGTTGACCTGGAACGGCCCTACGACGATTCTCTCTATTCTCATACCAAGCCTCCTGAAGCACATCTTAGAAAGCAGAACGCCTCAAATAAAGAGGGCGCGAGCAAGGAAAGGGTCTGGCAGCTATATTCTGGGTGCCCAGCTTGGCATCCATACAGCGCGGGGCCTGCGTCTCTTTTTCCCCGCTGAAAAGCATGGTAGCGGAATTTTTGCGGAGGGTCAAGGGGAAGCCGGCCTACTCGACCACCCCGGCAGGCAGACCGGCCAGGTGTTCTTCGATAATGCGCTGGACATCCTGGGTGGCGTATCCGGGCCACAGGCCGACAATCTTTCGTTCGCGCTCAGCGCTTTCGAGACTGTCGCTGGCGTGGGCGCCGTTTTTCATAAGATCGTAGCCGAAATCGCTCCTGACGGTGCCCTCAGCGGCCATGCGCGGATCGGTGGCGCCGAGACGCTCGCGAATCTTACTTATTGCGTCGATGCCGCGATAGAGAAGTGCCAGCGCCCTTTCGGTACCCGGCTCATCCTTCGCCTGACAGGGAGGCAGCGTATCCTCGGAGTATCCGCTCATGTACTCGACTATCTTGTTGAATTCGCACCTTGCGTTCCTGTACTTGAGAACTTCGGCCATCGAGCGGTATTCGTCGTCCGAAATGGCAAAGTCGAAAGCTTCGGCGAGTACTTTGCGCAGTGAGGCCTCGACATTGCCCTTGAGTTTTTCGACGAACGCCCCCTTCAGTGGAGCATAAAACTCCTCCGCCTGAGCCACCGAGAGCCGAAGCAGCTTGACGCCGACGATGTAGAGGCCGGTCTTGGAAAAGACGTCGATAATATTCCCGGGCCTCAGGCTACGCCTCACAAAGGCG
>SLPQ01000172.1 GCA_007131925.1 Candidatus Brocadiia bacterium
CGGCGGAGGAAATGCTCGCTGCCGACCCGGATTATGAAGGCCTTCGCATATTTGTAGCGAGGCTGCGGACCAGGCAGGGTGATTTTGAGGGTGCACACGAGCTCATTGACGGTATGGATGTTTCAAACCCGCCCGTTGCGGCCGCACGTGTGGAGCTGCTGGTGAGGCAGGACAGGCAGGATGAGGCTCTTGCAATCTGTGATGCGCTCGTAGCAAGTGAGGATTCGGCTCACGCGCACGTCTTCCGGGCGAGGACACTGGCGGCACTGGATCGCCCGGACGCGGCCCTGGCCGACTATCGCGCCGCCATAGAGCTCGAGCCGGAGAACGCGCAGTGGAGGCTTGGACTCTCTGAGTTTCACGAGGCTTTCGGCAGGCAGGGTGAGGCGCTGGCTGCCGCGCTCGATGCTCTCGAGGTCGACCGGGATTATATGCCCGCCGTTGCAAGAGCCGCAGCACTGAGCCTCTCCTCCAGTGATTACGAGACAAGACGCCGGGGCAGTGAAATCCTCGAATCCGGCCTGCAGGAAAACCCCGACAGCGCCGACCTGCTCGAGCTCAAGGCGCGCTCCCTTGCCGGTACAGGCCACCCCGATGCTCTCAGAGAAGCTCACGCCATCGCCGAACGCATCGTAAGGTCGAGGCCGGGCAGGGTTACCAGCTGGGCACTCCTTGCCAGGATCGCGTTTCGCGAGGGGCTCATCGAGACCTCTCTTGAGGCCATATCCAGGGCACTCGGCGCCAATCCAAGCGCCCAAGATAGACGGGAGCTGCTCTTGCTGAAGGCCTCAGTGGAGGAGACTCGCTGGCCGTCGCTTGCCATGCTCACATTGAGGGGGCTCTGGAGCGAGCACCCAGGTGATCCGGAGATAGCTGTGCGTCTTGCGCGTGCGCGGACACGGGCAGGTGAGCACGCAGGCGCGCTCGATGTGCTCTCAACAGTCGCATCTGCCGTAGACGGCAGGCAGCTGGGCGTCATTGAGCTTGCGCGCTCGGAGGTACTTGCCGGGATGGATGACATTGACAGTGCCCTGACGGCGGCCGAGCGTGCACGGGATGTGGATGCCGACAACTCGCTGGCCGTTATGGCCATCATACGCTTTTCTGTGCTTAAGGATGATTGGCAGGGCGCCGCCGGCGCCATCGGCGACTGGATGAAAGCACATCCGCAGGACATCAGAACACCCCTGGCGGCCGCGGAAATGCTTGCATCGATGCACTGGCGCGCAGGGACTGATTCCCGTGAGGCTCAGAGCACCGGCGCCAGGGCGGCGCGGCTCGCACAGGAAATCCTTGAAACGGCGGTTGACAACAATCCCGATGAGCGGGCCGTTGTACTTGCACTGGCGTCGCTGTACCAGCTGGCCGGGTCATCAGAGAGGGCGCGCCGGCTCTATGAGAGTGTCTTGGAGGCGCATCCTGACAATATGCTGGCGCTGAACAACCTTGCATGGCTGCTGGCCCAGGACTTTGACGAGTACAGCCAGGCCATGCGCCTTGCCGACAGGGCAGTGCAGATCAACCCCGATTTCGCAGAGGCGCTGGATACCCGCGGCTACATACTCAGCCTGATGGGTCGCACTGATGAGGCCCGCCGGGAGTTTGAAAGAAGCATGAGGATCGCCGGCGAAGGCTCAGCCGCCTATGTGTCGGCGAAGCTTCACCTTGCGCAGCTTTTGGCCGCGCAGGGCGAGGTCACATTGGCGCGTGAACTGATCAGCGACCTTGTCTCAGACCCGGCCGCACTGCTGCGACTGGCGCCTGACTACAGGGCCAGGGCAAAAAGGCTCCACGAAGAGCTGACGACCTCGCTGTAGAGAAGCCTCGGCCGGTGAGAAAAGCCGGCGCTTTTCTCCCTGCTGCAGGGGCGCTCTTCCGGCATGTCGCCGGCCTCGATGGCGGGGGGGGGTGACTGTGCCCGGACAGCGCTCGAGGCTGTGCCGGCCTTGATGGTCACCTGCGAGGGCGGGTTGCTTTGAGTCGGTAGAGCCGGCACTTCCGGCACCGGTGGTGATGACTGGACTGGCTCGGCCGTCATCTCTCAGTGTGCGTCTGCACTCTCTTTGCCTTTCAGGAGCCACTCGCGCGCGGCGGGCAGACTGTGGCCGGGATTCAGCTTGCCGTCTTTGATCAGCCCGTCAGCTTCGTAGCCGGCGAGCTCGGTAACCAGGCGTCTGCGCCATTTGTCGATCCGGTCGGCGGCGGCTGCATCAGCGGCTGCGTTGTGACATTCGCACGGGTCGCTGGCAAGATCGAAAAAGAGCTCCGAGCCGTCCTGAGTGTTCCATATATATTTCTCACGCCCGTCGGTGACGGCCTGCCACGGTCCGAGCGTACTGCCGGCATGCTCAAGATGAACATACCTTCGCCACTCCACCGCCTCAGCGCCCTGAGCCAGCGGCAGGAGACTCTGCCCCTCGACAGATGGCGGAATCCTGCAGCCCGCCGCCTCCAGGAGGGTGGGCATTATGTCGTGCAGGGCTACTGGTTCCTCCCGTCTCTGCCCGTGCGGCGCCTGCCATGAGACAGGCAGCCTGACGATCAGCGGCACGCGCGCCGACGCATCCAGCGCTGTAGTCTTGCGAAACAGGTGGTGCTCGCCAAGCTGCTCCCCGTGATCGGAACAGAAGACTACAAGCGTTTCCGACTCCATCCCCCGCAGCTGCATCCAGCGCAGAAGCCTGCCGATCTGGAAGTCAAGATGGTTTATTTGCGCGTAGTACGCGCGGCGGGCACGCTCGAGCAAACGCACCGGCAAGACGCCGCGGCTCAGATCAATGCGCCAGTTGCGTTGGTCGCTCCAGCTCACCCAGTCGCCGACCGGCACCGGCGGCAGCTCTACATCTTCGAAGCGTCGCAGGTATTCCACGGGCGGGTCGAGCGGCGGATGCGGACGGTGAAAGGCGAGCTTCAGAAAGAAGGGGCGCGTCGGGTCGCGACGCTCGAGCATCTCGATGGCCGCCGTTACGGTCCATGAGTTTGCATGCAGCGACTCGTCGTGCGTCCACGGGTGCACGACTACCCCGTTGCTTTCCAGCATCTGCGCAGTATCCTCAACACGCCCGTTGGTCTGGCGCTCCAGGTAGAGGCTGTAGTCTGAAAGGCGGCCGCTCCCCACACTCTGGTTGTCGTATAATGCCAGCTGCTCAAATCCCAGGTGAGCTCGCGCAGGGTGAAAGTGGGTCTTCCCTGCCATCAGTGTCTGGTAACCATCGTCGCGAAGGCATCTCATCAGTGTGTTAGAATATGGCCAGGGTACACCGTCTCGATATCCATGCCTGCCGGTAGATCCGGGGGTCTGACCGGTTATGAGGCACGCGCGTGCGGCTATGCAGGAGGGGCAGTTGCTGTATGACTGCGTGAAGATTGTCCCCTGAGCCGCCAGAGCGTCCAGAAAAGGCGTTTCGGCCACGGGATGGCCGAGGTAGGATAGGCTGTCGCCACGCCACTGATCAGGAAAAATGACAAGTATATTCGCCCGCTCGTTCATGGCTTTCTCCCGCGGTACGGATTTTTTTCGTCGCCTTGACAGCCCGTCGTGCGCACGGCCACAGAGGGCATGGCGGCCACCGACAAGCCACCAACCTCATCCCCCAGCCGCCGCTCACTCCCGACCATCCATACGATAGCCGTATTGAGCGAAGACGTGCCGCGCGTAGTCAGAGGAGATAAAATCGGCGAACCTGTCACCTGCGTCCCTCCGGCGCGCCCCTTCGACCACGCCGATGACAACTGGAAAAAAGACGTTTTGCCCGGCATCTATCTTGACTATCTCGGCAGCCACCAGGTGCTCAAGAGCCTTCGGCCGCGGGACTATCGCGGCGTCGGCGTGCCCGAGCGCCACTGCGTGAGCAGGGTGGGCCGCAGCGACGCCTGTGCTGACGAGATTGTCTTCTGCGCTGGCGAGAGAGATTTCGTTGGCGAGGAGTACTGAGTGAGTGATCCTGTCGAGGGCCCTCTTGTCATCGCCGGCCGCGGCCAGCCTTACCTCCGGGGCGACCAAGTCCTGAGGGCTGCGGATGCCTTTGGGATTGCCCGTGCCAACAAGGATAATCGGCTCGATGAGGGCTATCTCGCGAACCTCCCGGATGAGCCCCTCTTCGAGGGCCTTTTCTACGTAATATTCATCGGCCGATAGAAAAAGGCCTCCATCCCGCCTCTGCCTCAAGCTCTCAAGCAGCGACTGTGTGGGGGCAAAGTGCGTGCCGACACGAACGCCGGTGCGCCGCTGAAACGCCTCGACAATCTCCTCGACAGGCCCCCGGATGCCGTCATCGCAGTAGAGCATGAGCCTTTCGGCAGCAGGGCTTCTTGTCTGATAGATGAAGGCATAGGCCAGGACCAGAAGGGCACAAGCCAGTACTGCCGACACTGAGATCACTACTTTCATATGTTCTGTCTTTTACCCGTAGTAAGCTCTCACAACCCTGATTCACATCTCTCAGGTGAATTTGCAAAGCATGAACCTCTCTGATATGATATTTCTGAAGTTGTACGGGAGCAAGTTTGCTCCCGCTGAAGCACCCTGCCGGCCGGCAGCCGATATGGGTACTATTTGGCTGAGGGTTGATGAGCCGAGCAGAATACCTGAGGGTACTGCAGGTTTTCGAGATGGCAGCCGCTGGCCTGCATGATTAGCAATGCCTCGATCTGAGGAGAAGCACAATGACCGTATGGGGCATAATCCGCAAGGAGGTCGCATATGACAGGGCCGGCTTCGTCGTAGGCCTCCTCTGCATAACGGTGGCCATTGCCTCTCTTGTGGGTGCGGTTACGCTTCTCAGAGCGCATAAGCTCAGGACAGAGCGGATAATTGCGGAAAAGGAGGCCGAGACGCGCCGCCAGATGGAGCGCATGGAGGACGACTATCGGCTGATCATGAGGGGCATGGGCTACAACGTGCTGGTGCTGCACGAAGATCAGCAAATCGGCGAACTGCGACTCCACGGCAGCCCTACGACCTACATGCCGCTGGATTACGTCTATCGCCTGGCTACCGGCCAGATTGAAACGCTCAATCACCTGCTTCCCATCCTGCAGAAGAGGGTCACCTGGCCTGAGCGGGATCGCGAGATTATACTCTGCGGCGTACTCGGACAGGTCCCCAACTACAGCAAGCCCCGGCATCTGACTTCAGAGGGCGTTTACCGGGACCCCATAACGCATACCATTCCGGATGGAACGGTCGACCTCGGCCACGACATTGCGCTTGCTGAGGGGCTGTCCCAGGGAGAAAGTCTGAGACTCTTCGACGCAGACTTTACCGTAAACAGGGTCCGCAGGAGGCAGGGCAACGAGGACGATATGACCATCTGGTGCAGCCTTGAGAAGGTGCAGGGATGGTTTGGGCTGGAGGGCAAGATCAATGGCATCCTCGCCCTTGAGTGCCTGTGCGCGCTTGACGCGGTAGGAGCCGTCGAAAGAGACGTGTCGAGCATCCTGCCCGACGTGCAGGTGCTGGAGATGGGCACCCGGGTCCGCACGCGAGCAGAGGCCCGCACAAGGGCCGCCGAGGCACACCAGGAAGCAGTGACGGCTGAGCTTCTCTACCAGGCGGGCCTGCGCGGTGAGAGGGAGGTGCTTGTGCGCCTCTTGGTCCCACTCGTCATGCTCGCAGCTGCGGTGTGGATTTTCTTTCTTATACTGGGCAACGTAAGAGCGCGCCAGGGTGAGATAGCAGTCATGCGCACCGTCGGCGTGACGGGCGGCACGATCATGTTCATATTTCTGGCCAAGGCCGCTCTGATGGGTCTTGCCGGCGGGGGCGCAGGCTACTTTGCCGGCCTTGCCGTCGGGGCGCTGTGGGAGGGTGTGCCGCTGTGGTCAACTGATTTTTCCAGTCTGTTCAGCGCAGGCCTGCTGGGCCTTGTTCTCGTGATGGCTCCGGCACTGGCTGTGGCGGCAGGCTGGGTGCCGTCAGTGAAGGCCGCACGGATGGACCCGGCCGTCATTCTGAGCAGAGAATAGAGGCGAGTATGACCGTTTCAGGCAAGAAAGAGGCTCGAAATCCCAGAGGTCAGGATGACCGGTGCGCCGGCGCCGAGCGATCAGGCACCGCTACGCTCATTGTCGACGGTCTGACAAAGAGATATGCCGGGCGCGGCCGGGAGGTCGTTGCCCTGGAAGATGTATCTCTGGAGCTTGAGCCCGGAACCTTCAGCGTGCTGCAGGGTCCAAGCGGCAGTGGTAAGACGACGCTTCTGCTCTCTGCGGGGGGGCTCTTAAGTCCCGATGAGGGGCGGGTCTTCGTAGAGGGGCACGACCTCTACACCCTTAGCGGCGGGGCGATGGCCGAGGTGCGCGCCCGGTGTATAGGGTTTGTCTTTCAGCAGTTTCACCTGGTGCCTTATCTGACCGTATTTGATAACGTCTTGCTTCCCGAGATAGCTCATAAACAAAGACGGCTTGCCGGCAGGGCCGCAGAGCTGCTTGCGACCTTTCGGCTGGATGGTCGGGCGGATCATTATCCGTCGGAGCTCAGCACCGGCGAGCGCCAGCGGGTGGCGCTGGCTCGCGCACTGCTTGGGCGGCCAGCCCTGCTGCTCGCCGATGAACCAACCGGTAACCTCGATGATCATAACGCCGGGATAATACTGGAGTGCCTGGATGACTTTGTCCGCGCAGGCGGCACCGTGCTGATGGCCACGCACGGCGCGCACAGAGACGGGCGCGATGCTGTATATATGATTGAGCAGGGGAGGATCGTAACGGTCAATGGCAAGTGACCGAAGAGCCCTCGGGCGATAGGATCTGTCTTATGAAATGCCAGTTACCAACAGCCTGTCTGCTGCTTGCCGCAATTTTCTTGCTGGTGGCCGCCCCCGCGCGCGCCTGTCCGATACCGGTGTTTCAGTATGCGCTGGAATGGTGGGAGAGTGATCCTTACGAGGTCTTTGTCTTTCATGACGAAGACTTAAGCGAAGCAGAGCACACCGCGATCAAGCTTCTGCATGACGCCTCGAGCGAGGATGGCTCCGTCAAGGCCAACCTGCTCTTTGAAGGGCCGATAAGAGCGCCAGAAGACGGCCTCCTCGAGCACCCGGCCCTGGCAGGCCGGCCCGAGTCACTTCCATGGATGGTGGTAAACTACCCTGCTACAGGGCCAGGGGCAGCAAGGCGCCTGTGGAGCGGGTCCTTCACAAAGGATAATGTCTGTGCCCTGCTGGACTCTCCTTTGCGCCGGGATATGGCTCTTATGCTCTCCGGCGGTGTATCCACCGTCTGGGTGCTGCTGGAAAGCGGGATCGCCAGAAAGGACGACGCTGCGGCCGCTCTGCTCAGAGAGGAGCTGGCAGGCCTTCAGGAAACGCTCACTTTGCCGGATCCCGCCTCCTGGGGCTGGGATGATATAGTGATCGCGCCGATAGAGTTTGACATGCTCCGGGTGAGTCGGTCTGATGAGGATGAGCGGATCTTTATCAACATGCTTCTCAATAGTGAAATCGACCTTGTTGACTACAATGATGAGCCGATCGTCTTTCCTGTATACGGCCGCGGACTGATCCTCTACGCGCTCGTAGGCCGCGGCATAAATGACTGGACGATCCGTGATGCGGCCGACTTTCTGGTCGGCCCTTGTTCATGCACCGTGAAACGGCTGAACCCCGGCACAGATCTTCTGATTTCATTTGACTGGGCAAAGCAGGTAACGCCGCTTTCGAGGGAATTTGTGACGGAGCCGGCCGGTGTCGGCGGCTTTCTCCACAGAATGGACGAGGCCGATGAGAGATTGTCCCGTGAGCCGTGAGAGACTGCCTGACAGGCCGCTTCAGGCCCGATCAGGCTGGCGTGGATAGCAGAAGACGCATCTTGACTGTAAAGGCGAGGCTTCAGGTAGACATGGGTATTCGAACGCACCTGCGCCGGCTGGAGGGATAAGAGCCCGACATGAGCATCCTTTCGTCGTGCGAGGTTCAGCATCCATGGGAGGCGACATGTGTAATAGTGTGAAGTCACGTGGCGGACACCGGGTCTTCAGCGGTGCCTTCGCCGCCGTTGTGGCAGGCATTATTGTCTGGGCGTTAGCGGCAGGTGCCGTTGTTCAGGCTGACGACTGGCCAATGTGGGGTTATGACGCCTCCCGCAGCTCGGCTACGCCGATGGAACTGCCGGAGACGCTCTACCTGAACTGGAGCCGCCAGATGCCCGCTCCGAGGCGGGCCTGGCCGAAACAGTGGGACGACCTGGACAAGCTGGAGTTTGACCTGTCCTACTCGCCGGTCGTCATGGGTGAGACCATCTTCGTTTCATCGATGACCACCGACAGCCTGACGGCCTACGACGTACGGACTGGAGAAGAGCTCTGGCGCTTCTACGCCGATGGGCCGGCGCGAGTGGCTCCGGCGGCCTGGCAGGGCAAGGTTTATTTCGTTGCGGACGATGGGCGGCTCTACTGTCTGGATGCCGCCAGCGGTCGACTTCTCTGGAGCTTCGATGGTACGCCGGCGGCTCATCGAGTGCTGGGAAATGAAAGGGTCATAAGCATGTGGCCCGCGCGCGGCGCCCCGGTCGTCAAGGACGGGGTAGTCTACTTTGCCTCGGGGGTCTGGCCTTTCATTGGCACCTTCGTCTATGCGCTGGATGCCGAGACGGGGGATGTCCGATGGGCCAATACCGGCCACTCCACCGATTGGCAGGCGCAGCCACACGGTGGCGCCTACGCCTTTGCCGGCCTGGCTCCTCAGGGATACCTGGCGGCAGCCGGCGACCGGCTGGTCGTCTCAGGGGGGCGGTCATTGCCCGGGCTGTTTGACCGCCGGGACGGCCGCCTTATCCATTCCGCCGTGCGCGCAAAGCCGCGGGGTGGCTACAGGGTGCAGATTGACGGGGACCACTACTACAACCACGGACGGCGCTATCGTCTCAGCGACGGCGCCGACGCAGGTAGTGGCAGGGTGGAGAATGAGGCGCTGCGCAGCCGGGTCGACGCACTCAGGGATGAGCTTGACAGCGATGTCTTTGAGTTTCTGGCAGCGCGAGACCGGCTCTTCATTGTAACTACCAGGGGCACGATCTATTGCTTCGGTCCAGACGAGCGCGAACCGACGCTTTATACCTGCAGTCCGGCGAGACTCCAGCTGCGCAGAGACGCGGCGGGCCGGCGGGCTGAAGAGATTCTCGACCGCAGCGGTGTACGTGAAGGATATGCGCTTTTTCTGGGCGCCGGCGACGGGGACCTCATCGAGCAGCTTGCAGTGCGCAGCAGCCTGCACATAGTGGCGATTGACCCGGACGGGGAGAAAATCGACGAGCTACGGCGCCGATTCGACCAGGCGGGGCTTTACGGCATACGAGTAGCCCTTCTGCGCGGAAATCCTGCCGATGCGGCCTATCCGCCCTACATATCCTCCCTGGTTGTCATGGAAGATCCGGCAGTCATCGCCCGTGCGCCGGACGCCACCTTTCTCTATGACGTCTACGAAAGGCTGCGGCCGTATGACGGCACGGCGATCCTTTTCACAAATGCCTTGGCGCGGGCGGCCTTTGCTGAGGCCCTCTCGGCATTCGAGGCGGAAAACGGACGCGCTGAGCAGGCGGACGGCTACATTTTGCTGGCCCGCGAGGGCGCCCTGCCAGGCTCCGGACAGTGGACTCACCAGTACGCAGACTCGGCCCAGTCGGTGCTCTCGCGCGACGAGCGGGTGCGCCCCCCGTTCGGCCCGATCTGGTTTGGAGGGCCTACACACGACAATATCCTGCCGCGACATGCCGCAGGGCCCAGGCCGCACGTGGCCGCAGGCCGCCTGGTCATACTCGGCGTGGAGACAGTCAGCGCAAGGTGCATCTTCACCGGTCGTGAGATCTGGGTGCGCGAGTTTCCAGGCATAGGCCATCCCTTCACAAACCTGGAGCTTGAGGAGCGCTGGCGTGAGGGCCAGTCAGTCTACATGACCAATCAGCCGGGAGCCAGTTTCATCGGGAGTCCGTACGTCACGATGGCGGACGGGGTTTATGTGCGGTATGATGGGCGCATTTTCCGGCTCGACCCGGCCACAGGTGAGACGCTCGCCGAGTGGTCCCTGCCCATTAGCGGCGAGGCTCAGGACATTGCGCCTGACTGGGGGCATATCAGTGTGCACGGCGAGAAGGTGATCACAACCACCAACCCCCACATATTTCGCACCGGGGCTCTGGGTACGTGGGATGACGATCGTTGGGACGGTACAAGCAGCGAGCACCTGGTTGTTTTGAATCGATATACGGGCGAGGTTGCCTGGACGCGCGATGCTGAAATCGCCTTTCGCCATAATGCGATCGTATCGGCCAACGGACGCCTCTTTGTCAACGATCTGCTTTCTGAAGAGGCACTGGGCATGGCGCGGCGCAGAGGATGGGACGTGGAGCAGATACCTCGTCTCCTGGCACTTGACATACACACGGGCGAGGAGCTATGGACTGCAGAGAGCGACGTGTTCGGGACATTCCTGAGCTACAGCGAGGAGTACGACATACTGATTGAGGGCGGCAGCCGTGACGGCCGGAGGGTGCTGTCTGATGAACCCACGTCCCTCATGGTGGCTCGCAGTGGCCGCGACGGCGAGGTACTCTGGTCGCGGCGCGGACGCTACAGCGGGCCTGTCATCCTGCGAGGTGATATGATTATCCCAG
>SLPQ01000029.1 GCA_007131925.1 Candidatus Brocadiia bacterium
CGCCAGAGCCACCCCCCCCTCAATGAAAAAAGCCACGTCGCTGCCGAGCGATGCTGCAAGTGACCTCAGACGGTCACTGCCAAGGTGAGTTCCCATGAGCTGGTCGAGCCCCACTATGACAGCCGCCGCGTCACTTGAGCCACCCCCCAGGCCGGCCTGCACCGGTATGCGCTTTTCAAGATCGATGTGAAGGCCGGCCTCGATGCCAGCCGCCGCCATGAAGGCCCGTGCGGCCTGTACGGCGAGATTTTCGGGGGTTTCTAAGGCCTTGATGTTGCAGGAAAGGGTCACATCACTCGTAACGCCCTGGCTTATCCTGACAGTATCGAATATGGAAATGGCGTGAAAGATGCTCACGAGCTCATGGTAACCGTCCGGGCGTTGACCCATCACCTCGAGAAAGAGGTTTACCTTGGCGGGTGTTTCGACAGTGATCGAACGTGTAGTGTGAAAAGACATCTGCCGCCATTTTCCAACCTGGGCAAAAAAACCGGCGCAGATTAGACACTATCCCTGCGGCGATGTCAATGGAAAGGAAAAATAATGTGCGGGGCCGGGTTGTGTGTCAGGGGGGATACATCAACCGACCCCGCACCGCGAGAAAGGAGGCCGCACCCTATCGGGCGCTGTAACACTCAGATGCGCAATGAAACATTGTCAATTGCATCTTCACACTACATACGAACGGGGGGCACAGGCGTTTGGAAAAGCCGGCATTTTGCCGGGAAGATTCGTGAAGATTTTCCGGATGCGACGTCGGTGTCGCCCTACCAGGAATCCACCTCTTCCAGCAGGTCATGGAGGGCGCCGGTGCCCTCTGTCTGGCGGAAGAAATTCACGAAATCTGTCTTGCGAATCAGCGTGACAAAGCGGCTCATCAGGGCCACGTGCTGGCCCGGGTCGTCCGCCGGAGATACGAAGAGAAATATGGTGTGCGTGATGCCTCCGTCAAGACTTGCAAAATCGATCCCCCCTGGCGCCCGTCCCAGGACCCCGGCAGCCTGACTAATCCCTCCAAGCTTTGCGTGGGGCACCGCGATGCCATTGCCAATGCCGGTCGAGCCCAGCGCCTCACGCTCAAGTATCGCCTCGGTCACCTCCTCCACGCGTGACTTCCTGATGCCGCCGCACTCGGCGAGCTTCTCGACCAGCTCCCTTATCGCGCCCTCCTTGTCGCGAGCCTTGATTGCACCGACGATATTCTCTTCTCTTACGATCTCTGCCAGCTTGATCGACGCTCCTCCAGCCATTTGCATGCTCACCTTTCCCTGATCCCCGATACACTTACGTGAGGGCCACCGGCCCTTCTCAGCGCAAGACAGCAATTCAAATATATGCGGCGGCGTTCTTTACTTTGCAATCGTGCGGTCCTCGACCAGCGCTACTGCGTTTATGACCTGAACCGGATCTTCGGCACTCTCCAGCATCCTTACGAAATCATCGTCTGCAAGTATCCGCGAAAGCCGCGCAAGCACCAGAAGGTGCATCCTGTCACTTGTGGCACAGTCCAGAAAGAAAAACCTTACGGGCATGCCGTCCACTGCGTCAAAATCCACTCCCCCGTCGCTGCGGGCAAAGGCCAGCACCGGCTCGACCACCAGGTCCGCCATCACGCGGCGCGGGTGCAGAAACGCGGCGCCCTTTCCGATGCCGGTTGAGCAGAGCCTCTCACGCTCTATGAGCGCGTCGAAGAGGCGTTTAGCAGACTTTATTATCCCGGCCTGTGAGAGAAAGTCCGTAATCTCGTGCAAGACACCCTCCCTGGTGGTACTGGCCAGCGAGAGCCGGATCGCTTCAGCGCGCATGAGGCGGGCGAGTTGAACTGAGAGGGCTTCGGTGTCGCCGGCTCCTGCCGGGTGCATCTGCGAGGCAAGCCAGCCGTCTATGGCCTCCCTGGAAAAGCGCCACTGACTGGCCACCTTCATGCTTGGGATCCTGCCCTCCGCAGCCAGCTTTGCCACCGTACGCTCGTTTATGCGCAGGTATTCGGCCACGTCCTTGAGGGTCATGATCTCGGGCATTTACCGCCAATCCTGCTTAATAGTGCGATGTATTACTACATAATCTTGCATACGCCCTATTTATACCAGGTTTAACAGGCCAGCAAAACAAAAATCTATCAGTTTTCGTCATTTTTTTTCCTTGCTGAAAGCACACGCTCCCCCGTCAAAACTGTGCCCTCCTGCAAGCTCATGCGCCTTGTGGCGCTGCACACTCTATTATCGGCCATGGCGCCTGGGACAAGAGGCGCCACTTCAGAACGCATGGCGTGCAATGGTGGCTTTGAATCGTTTCATATCATTTTTTGCTGATATTCTTCCTGTCGCGCACAAAATTTGGCCGTGTGGTGGGTTCCGTGGAACATATACCTGCCATCTTGTTGTTTCATAAACCAGAAAGAGTACCAATGCAGTTTTGGAAGAGCAGCGTGGTCCCGCCTGTTCTGTGGAGAATTGGTTTCTCTGGCCGGGAATAAATGGCCTCACAAGATATAGTAGCCGTCGAATGCGCAGCTACCGCCACTGGCGACACTGCGCACATAATGGACGAGATGCTTTCAGGCGCAAAAGCCGCCGGTGGCGTGTTGCGGCGATTTGTCATACCCTCCCAGGGCGATGACCCGCAAGCAGCCGCCGATACAGAGGTGGCTGCGGATGCGGCGGGATTGCAGTCGCTGCTGGATGCTCTTTCGAATGCGGACCATGCGATAATCGGCGCCGGCACCGTCCCCCTCAGCAGCGACGAGGCTTTCGGCAGACTGCGGGACGGATGCTACATGCGCGCCCGGTGGGTGACTCTGGCCGACCTGGACGGGCGTGCCGGGGCCAAGATACGCCTGCGCGACGGTCAGCGGCTCGAGGACTTCCGCTTTCCGATGCCGCGGCGTGAGCCCACGGGCCGTCACAGGGGTCTTGCCATTCTGACGCCGCCACCTGAGATGCCCGACCATGATGATCCCTTCGCCGACAACAGCTTCTTCGTCATGGAGGAGGCTCTCCGCATCATGGGCTTTATGCCTGCCGGCAGGATACTGGCTACGGGCCTCTACTTTCCCCCCATCGAGTCAAACCCCATGCTCAGGCAACAGGCCTTTGAGCTGGGCCGGCAACTTGTCCGCGGCGCAATCTCCGTGTAGGCCCGTTAGCACTAATAGCTTACGAGACGTGTTTGTCGATGACAGACTTGAGCGCATCGGCCGTCTGCAGGCCCACGAGCCTTTCGACCGGCTCGCCGTCCTTGAAGAGCATGATCGTGGGAATCCCCGTCACGGAGAATGCAGCTGCTGCGTTCGAGTTCTTATCGACGTCGAGCTTACCTACTTTGACCTTGCCACCATAGTCCTTTGCCAGCTGCTCTATCGTCGGTGAGAGCATCCGGCAGGGCATGCACCAGTCGGCGTAGAAATCGACAAGGACAAGGCCCTTGGAATTCTTCACCTCCTGGTCAAAATTTTCATCTGTGATCTTCACTTCCTCAGCCATCTGCTGACCTTCCTTTCCAGTATCAAAATTGCCGCTTCCGTTTGTGAACCTCGCCGCAATCACCAAAGCGGCTAACCCGCCAGCAAGTTACATTTATACTAAGGGCAGTGTACCCGGCATCTACCGGCCAACCCACCCGTCTCATCTGCCATGATAGATTGTCCCGCCCGCACTCGACTCGTCAACCTTGCCGGATAACATAGACAGAATTTGCCGTCTTGAATTCCCCAGCTGCCATATTTTTCTGTTGCCGCACCTGGGCTGACCGGTTGTCGTCACAAGCTCTCACTCTGCGCTAACGAAGACATACCCGCCACTTGGAACCTTTATAACCGTCAGACCGTCGAATACTATTCGTCCGGAATACGCTTGTGCATGGCTGGGCTCAAATGCCGCCACATCCCCCTCAAACGGCTCCTCCGCCATCACATGAATGTCCTCCTGGCCAGTGCCGTTGCAAAGCCATATACTTTCATCCCTTGCAAGGCTTACAAGGCGCGCACCGTAAAGAAGGGCATACCATGCGCGCCCGCGCCCCCTTCTCTGCCATACGTCCATGACACCCGTCTGGGGCACAAGATTTGCACCCATCCAGAGATCTTTCCACCGGTGATAGATGTCGAGGTAGCCCTTCATGACATTCCTGTGCTCCGCTGGCATCTCGGTCAGGTCCACCGAAAAGGTGGGCACCCCGCCGGTCAGCTGCTTCACAAGCATGATGCCGAGGTCGCGCACTGTTTCGCCCGATGTCCATACCGCATAATCGTTGTGCGTGACCTCGGCGTAGGCCGCCACGTACAGCGCGCGCTCGGTGTTTATGTCGGTGTCGTAGGGGCTGTCGCCCGCACGGACCATCGTACCGTACCCGGCAGCCTGGCAGTTACCGTAGTTTTGCTTGAGCTCCATCAGAACGTCGGGCTTGACGGACCTTACAGCCTCCCATATTTCACGCATCAGCCTGTTGAGGCCGGCGACATTCGGCCGGCAGTCGTGCTCGTGCGGCGCATCACACGGCAACGGCGAAAGGTTGTTGTAGAGGTCCACCTTGAAGCCGTCTACATCGTAGCGTCGCAGCAGCCCGACCATCATGTCAACAATATAACGTCGCGCTGAGGCACTCGATGGGCACAAACAGTGCATGCCGTTAGCCGGATGTACGTGAGGCGAGCCGTTTGTGTGCTGAAGCAGGTGACGCACCTTACCGAACGCTCGCGAATCCGGCGAGACCGTCACCGGCCCCAGCCAGAGTATCGAGCGCATGCCCATTGCTCTGAGCGCGTCAATGAGCGCGTTCAGGTCGGGGATCTTTGCCGGGTCCGGCTCGTAGTCGCCGTTTGCCACGCGGTCCTCTCTCGTGTCGAGCCCCGGGCCAAACCAGCCATCATCGATAAGCATCGCGCGGATTCCGACATCCCTTGCAAGACGCGCGTTCTCAAGGATGAGCTCGCTGGTGAGGTCGTCGGAGTTCCACGCTGTCCATGAGCACCAGACCGGGTCGAGCGCGGCTGGATTTCTGGGATAATCTCCCAGCCCCAGGTAGCTTCGAGTAGCGCGCGCGTAGTCACCCAGCGAGTGAAACCATGACGGCCCGCCAACCTGGGCAAAGACCGCGTCGCGCCAGCGGGAAACACGCCCGGCGCGTACGCCCGGGGCCGGCCGCTCGAAGCTCACGACCAGCCGGTGCCTGTGAACCACCAGCGTGTCGCGCTTTTCGGCCTGACCTGGAACCTCGTTTCGATAGAGCGTCTCGACCGGCTCGCCTATTATCCCCACGGCGAGGGCTAAGCGGTCCGCCTGATCGACAAACGCGGCAAAGGGGTGCCCCCAGTTGTTTGCCGTAACTGCAAATCCATTTGAGTTTTCCCAAGATGAGAGTCCATGTTTGAGCGTCGGATAGAAGCGCCCGCAGTCGGGCACTATCACTCGGCTGAAATTTCTCAGGACGTGGCTGAAACGGTAAGTAACGCTGTCGAGGTCAAAATCACGCCCGTCGACACGCGAGATTTCAACTGAAAGAACATCTCCCGCCCTTGCATCGAGGCGATAGCCGTCATTTTCACGGCTGCCGCCCTCCCATGGCACGCGCGGAAAGGACACACTGGTGCCTTCGGCGTGCAGAACGACCTCGAGTTCAGGAAATGTGCTCGTCAATTTCTTCTCCTCTTGCGCCATCCTTCTGACGCGCCGATATGGTACGCGCCGGGCGAGCCATTTCAAGAACGGGCCGCGCCGATTTGAAGACGACCCACATTAAAGAGGCGACCTCACCAATCCGCATATCTGCCGGCTCACTGCAGGAGGGCCACAACGGTGGCTCGGCGTGCGAACAATTGCTAAATTCCTTTTGCACCGCAAAAAAGGTCGAATAGAATACCGCGGTTTGGGTACAGTTTACCGTAAGGGGCGGGCATCGGGATGACACCCTCCGACAGGGAGCTTCTCGAAAGCGCGAAGAAAGGCGACAAAGACGCCTTTGGCGACGTCGTGAGGCGCTACATGAAGCGCGCATATTACGCCGCACTTGCCATATGCGGCAATCACAGCGACGCGATGGATCTCTCACAGGAGGCCTTCGCGAGGGCCTACCGCGGCATAAGACACTTCGACACGGAGCGAGCTTTTTTCCCCTGGTACTACCGCACTATGAAAAACCTCTGGATAAACCGCCACCGCAGGGGCCGCGGCCTGCGGTTCTTTTCTCTGTCGCCCCCGCATGGGGACAAAGGTGCCATTGACCTTCCCAGCGACGACGAGGGGCCGTTTCAGGCCGCCGAGAAAAGCGAAATGGCAGAGGTACTTGCCCGCAAGATGGCCCTGCTCGACACAGACAAGCGCGAAATACTGTACTTGCGCCATTTTGAGAACCTTTCTTACCGCCGCATCGCAGAAACGCTGGAAATCCCGGAAGGCACAGTAATGTCGCGACTTTTCGCTGCCCGGGCGGCCCTGCGCAACAGGATGGAGAAGTACCTGTGACTCATAACTCACAGAACCCGTCGAGCGCCTGCGGGAAGCATGAGATTCTTATAATGCGCCGGCTTGACGGCGAAATCACCCCCGAAGAGGATGCGGCACTTGAAATACACCTCGCCTCATGCCCCTCGTGCACCAGGGCCCTCCATGAATATTCAAAGGTCATCTCGGCCACCGCGCGTGTCGAGATGAGATCTCCTGGCGATGAGCAATGGGAGGTTTACTGGAGCCGGGTTTCCAACCGTCTCGAGCGCAGCTTCGCCTGGCTGGTCGTGGTGCTTGGCGCAGCGGTGGTACTTTTCTATGGCGTCTACCGCTTCGCGACGCACGTCGTAAGACATCCGACAATGCCAGTGTGGGCGAAGGTGGGATTGCTGGCGCTGGTGGCAGGGTTTGTTCTTCTTTTTGCATCTGTTGTGAGGGAAAAAGCATGCCTGTGGTGCTCCGACAGGTACAGGGGGGTGCAAAGATGATCGTGGTTACGGGCGAGGCCGTGCCGGGCAGACGCATTAAGAGTGTACTGGGCATCGTGCGAGGCGCTTCGGTAAGGGCGCTGCCGCTTTCCGGCGATATCCTTGCTGTCATGAAAAACATGGTCGGCGGCGAGCTCGAAGAGTACACGAAGATGGGCGCACAGGCGCGCGAGCAGGCATACGACCGGATGGTGACTCAGGCGGCGTCGCTCGATGCCAACGCCATTACTGGTATGCGATTTGCCACCTGCTCGATGATGCCTGGTGCCGCAGAGATGCTCTGCTACGGCACCGCCGTATTGCTGGATGACGGGTAGGGCCCTTCGCGCCGGGCATGTCAGCCCAGCCGGGAAATGTCTTTCAAGGCGTTACAGACTTTTTTCTGCCGCCGAGGACTATAAAGCCGTATAATTTACCTGACAGGGCCAAAGCTTATTGCGCGGGAGGTCAAGACGGCCGGCAACGATGAGCGAGCAAGAAGCAAAGACACCAGAATCCACGCGACGCACGTTTATCAAGGCAGCGGGCGCTGTCACCGCCACTGCGCTTGCCGGAGCGGGTGCTTTTTCGATTCTCGCGCGCAGACGGCCGAACGTCGTTTTCATTATCTCAGACGCCCTCAGGGCGGACAGGCTCGGCGCGGCAAACCCTCTCGGCGGCAGCCTGACACCATTTCTTGACGAAGCGGCACGCAAAGGTGCGGTTTTCACAAACTGCCTTGCCCCCTCTTCGTGGACTCTGCCGTCGGTTGCCGGCATGGTGTCTTCCCGAAACCCCGTCGTCACGGGCGAGTATTACACCGAATCATACGCCGCTGGCGCGCCGACCTTCGCCGCGGAGCTGGCACGGGCAGGTTATTTCACCTTTTCGGTAGTCAAAAACCCATGGCTTCCAGCGCGCAGGGCCGATCGCGAGCTTATGAAATCAATAGTAACAAAGGGCTTTTCCAGGTATGAGCTCGGCAGTGTGCGCCTCGATGACAATCCCTTCCACGCAGAAGGAATAGGTGCGCCGCGGGAGGTGCGCGCATTTGATCCGCCCGAAAGGGTCACCGACGAGGCGGCTGAGATATTCCAGAAGCTGCGGGCGGGCGGAGACCGGCGCCCGTTTCTTCTGTATCTGCATTACATGAATACTCACCAGCCCTACACCCCGTCACCTGCTCATACTGCCCTCGCCGATGCCGCCGCGCCACCTGTGGAGGCAGTGCCCGATCACCTGATATACCAGGTGCTTGCGGCCAGGGGGCGCGAGCGCGACTATGCACTGCCCATACCCACCGAGGAGCTGCCCATGCTGCGGCGTGCGGAGGCCCTTTACAACGCAGCGACCTTTTCGGTGGACGCAGCCGTAGCCCGGCTGGTGGAGCGCATCGACGATGCGGGCGAGCTTGAAAACACCATTTTCATCTTTACAAGCGACCACGGGGAGGAGTTTGGCGAGCGCGGGCACTGCGGTCACAGCATCACGCTGTACCAGGAGTGCATTCATGTGCCTTTTGTCATGTGGGGAGCGGGCGTGCCTGCGGGGTTTTCCAGCGACAGGCTGCTTCGCGGGATCGACTTTGCACCGGGGATAGTAAAGTTGGCGCTCGGCACTCGCGAGGCGGACTTTGCCGGAGGTACCTTTTTCCGGAGTAGCGGCGGCGGCGAACACACCGAGGCGATCGCCTGCACTGTCTCGCCTATCCTGCCTCGCATGCTCGACACAGTCACTCTCTCAATAGTGGAGTCCACGGGGCGCAAGTTCATAATGAGGCGTCCCGCTGCCGGCAAAGAAGGTCCGACCAGTGTGGAACTCTACGACCTTCGCACGGATCCATACGAACAGAGAAACCTTGCGGGCGTTGCGTCTACCGAGAGATTTGAGGTTCGCATGAGACGTTACTGGGAGGCCGCGGCCGCAAGGCCGGCCGCAGAAAGGCTCACCGTCGACCGCGAGACTGAGGAAGCCTTGAGATCCCTGGGCTATCTCAACTGAAGGTCCCTATTCAATGAACGTAACTTACAAGCCGCTCTCGCGCCGCAAGGTGATCGGCCTCGGCGCCAGTGCCGCCGTCGCGGCAACCGCCGGCGGCCTTGTAGGCTACCACATTCTCCATCGGCCGCGCCCGCGCAATGTTATTTTCATAATCGCCGATGCCCTCCGGCCTGACAGGCTCGGCTGCTACGGACGCCCCCGGCAGAACGGCATAGATATATCTCCCAATATCGATCGTCTCGCGCAGGAGGGAGTACTTTTCGATAAGTGCCTTGCCCAGTCATCATGGACACTCCCGTCTGCGGCATCATACATGACCTCCCGCGAGCCTTTCGTGGAAGGGGAGCTTTACAACGAGGGTTTTGTGACCGGCCGCTGCCGCACTATCGCCGAAATCCTCAGAGAGCGCGGATGGGCCACCATGGCGATCATCGAAAACCCCTACCTGTATATTCCCGGCAAGAGCGGCGAGCGCGAGCTCGTGTCGGTGCGCGGTTTCGAAAGCTTCCGTCACGGCTCGCCGCGCCTCGCGCCAAATCCCTTATATGATGAAGGCATAGGGCAGAAAGAGGTCTTCGCCTCCTTTACCAATGCGCAGGAGGCCACGAACAGCGCCATCGAGCTGCTGTCGAGGCGCGTAGGGCGTACAAGGCCATTCTTCATGTATCTGCATTACATGGATACGCATGAGCCGTACAACCCGCCGGAAGCCTACAAAGAGCTCGCAAGCCGTGCGCCGGCCGTTGGCGGGATGCCTGACTACATGCTCTACCAGGCGATTCGCACCGAGGCGAAGCGTCGCGGAGATGAGCTGCTCAGGGCCGAGGATATGCCCGCCTTTGAAAGGGCCAGCGCCCTCTACGACGCCGCCATAAGCTTTCTCGACGAATGGGTCGGCACCCTTGTCAATTTTCTCAAGGCAAGCGGCCTCTGGGAAAATACACTCATTGTCTTTTCTTCCGACCATGGGGAGGAGTTCAACGAACACGGCTGGATCGGTCACTCAAAGACGCTCTACGAGGAGAGCATCAGCGTGCCTCTAATAGCCGCAGGGCGCGGCGTCGCGCGGGGCGCCAGGGTGCACTCGCCTGTAAGCATGCTGGACATAGCACCGACCATACTCGACTCCTGCGGCATTGACGAACCCGGCGAAATGCAGGGGCGCGCCCTGGATCTGGCGGGCGTTGAGACCGAGCCGCCGCTCGCTACGATCTCCACGCTTGTACGGCCTGACGTACCTGTGCCGCTTTACGCAAAGAAATATGCCGTCACACATCGCCTCGGGAGAAAGCTTATACGGACGGATTTTCTTGGTGAAAGGGCCGGCGAGCCGACAAAGATCGAGCTCTTTGATCTCACCGCTGATCATCAGGAGCAGAGTGACGTCTCCTCCACAGAGCGCGACGACGTCGAAGCCCTCGCATCCATTCTCAACCGCCACAAAGAGCAGGCCGCAAGCACTGCAGCCGCGCCCTTCACACTCGACGAGGAGGCCCGTCGCGTCCTCGAGTCACTCGGCTACCTGCATTAGACGGCAAGACGCCGCAAGAGGCACCCGGATCTACAGTCGCACCTTAGCGGCTCACAGGGCGCCTCACCCCCGCTGCCTCGGCGCTGAAGGATGCCCCCGCTTTCTGCCGTGGCGGTAAAAGCAGGACGCATGCCGCAGGCATGATCAGCCATCAA
>SLPQ01000081.1 GCA_007131925.1 Candidatus Brocadiia bacterium
AAAGACCCGGCGCATATATGCGCCGGGTCTTTGCGCCTACTCATCTGATCTATCAGGCCTGCCGGGTCACTGCGTCACTGGCCTGTCATCTGCCTGACCAGCCTGACGACCTGGTCGGTCACGAGCGGGGCGTCATCAAGCGCGCCTTCCTCGCAGATAAGATCGTAGCCGTTGCTTTCGGCAAAGCTAACGATCGCTTCGTTGAAAATCCTGTTAGCCTCCTCCAGCTTCTTAAGGTACAGCGCGGAGCCTTCGTCTATATTTCTCTCGATGATCTCCCTGTACGCCGGGATGGCTGTAAAGACCGCCCTGGCATTGACAGAGGCAGGATTTGTGTATTGCCGGCGGTTTCCGTAATAAACGTCACTGCGCGAAAGCGCCAGGGCCGCAGCAGATATCAATGCTAATATGCCGATTGCCACAGAAATGTTTTTCGCACGCATCACAATGTCGCCTTCCCATCATATTTCACGGGCTAAAGCCCGGCATCTAACGATAATCCGCTCCTCAGTCTCTAAGACTTACTATACGGCATATTGTTTCTGAAAAACAAATTATTAACGGCCGCTTATTCAGAATATTTTAAAAAACCTTGCATCAGGCAGAAAAACGCTCAACTTCCCCCTCGAGCCACCCCAAAAAGCACCCCCGTCCGACCGGCCGGCCGTCAAGCAGCCGACCCGTCGCCTGTCGTTATTGACGCATCGCGAGGCGGTTGTAAGATTAGCATGCGGCCCGGATCTTTCTATTGTGATCGATTGTCGAAGAACACGACAATGAAAATATCGTTTTCGATGAAGATCGCCTTTTCGGCGGCGCTGCTTGCGCTTGCCGGCGTCAGCCTTTTTGCATACCTCTCTTACCGGCAGCATGCCGGTCACGTCGGCGAAATCGTCAGAGAGGAGCTCGCCGCCACCGTACGAAACGCCGCTCCCCTCTTTTCCCCCGAAATCGATCGGGAGCCGGTCGACCTCCAGCGGCTTACCGAGATGATCGAGACGCTTCTCGAGATGAACGAACGTACTCAGCAGTTTCGCCTCTTTGCGCTGGAAAACGGGCAACTTAGACTTCTTGTATCCAGTGTCGAGGCAGAAGCGATTGATGTCACCGGCCTTGAAGACCCAACAGGGCAGCGCGCTTTGGCCATAATGGAGTGCATCGCGATCGAACGCACATGCGTGACGCCGATCTACAGCGACAGGGGCACTCGCTGGGTGAGCGCCTATTCGCCACTGATGGACCGGGCCGGCAGGATCATCGGAGTGCTGGCCGGCGACAGAAAGGCCGTTGAGCTTGAGAGGCTCATGGCCCGGGAGGTCCAAAGGACGATCATCTACGGCGCAGTTGCCCTGGCAGCCTCTATCGCCTTGGGATTTGTCTTAAGCATAAAGGTCACCAGGCCGCTCAAGAGGCTGTACCGCGCTACAGCCGCCGTGGGGGAGGGGCGCTATGAGCCGGTCAAGGTGGCCGGGCGCGACGAGATTGCGGCGCTGGCGCGGCATTTCAATGAGACGCACGAGGCGCTCGTCGAGAAGATGAGAGAGCTCGAGGCGCTCGCAGCCGAGCTGGAAAACAGGGTCCATGAGCGAACGCAGCAGCTCAGCGAGAGCTACGAAGATGCACGCCGCACGCGGGACTTTCTTCAGCGGGAGATAAGTGTGGCAAGGCGCGTCCAGGAGACGATCGTGCCAAGGGGCCTGGCGGACGATGATGTTGTCGTTGACGTCGAATACCTGCCTATAATGGGCCTCGGCGGGGACTGGGGGATAGTCTCGCGACGCCGGGAGGGGCACCTGGACATAGCGATCGGCGACGTGACAGGCCACGGGCTCGGCGCGGCACTGGTGGTCAACCGCGTCTACACGCTATTAAGCCAGATGTGCGCGAGCGAGTCGAGCCTCGACGCGCTTGTGAACCGGCTTGATTTCTTCCTGGCGCAGGAGCTATCTGACATCGGCATCTACATGACCTTCACCGCCTGTCGACTCGATCTTACGGCCAAGAACATGCGCTGGATCGGAGCAGGGCACCCTCCCATGATACTGTGCAGGGGAGGCCGCCTGCAGACTCTGGAGAGCAACTGCGGACTGCTCGGAGTAGGGGAGGTCTACTGCGAAAATCCAATGACCCGTGACCTTGCTCTTCAAAGCGGCGACATGCTCATACTCCATACAGACGGAGTGTCGGACGCATTTAACGACAAGGGCGAGGTCTTTGGCCTCGATCGCGTCAGGGAGACCATTGTGCAGGGTGTATCTTCCGGCAGCGACGGAAAGAAAATCGCCGCCTCCCTCACCGAGGAGGTAAAAAAGTTTACCGGTGGGCGCCTGCAGGACGATGTAATGATCATCGTGGCAACTATCATCTGAAGACTGATTCGTCATACACCTGAAGATATATGTTTAAACGTGAGCCTTTTCAAAAATATGCCGCCGCCTGCCAGGGCGCCTGTGGGCACGCCGTAACTCATATGAGCAGTGCGGCCACCGGTGTGCGTGCTGCTCGCGGCACCCTGGTGGCCGCCCTTTGCGGCGCTATGCTTTTTCTCCTGCCATGCATCACCCATGCCGATGGGATCCGCTCCCGGATAGACGGTGTCCTCGCCGATCCGAACCTCGATGGGGCCATCCTGTCGCTGCGGGTGG
>SLPQ01000026.1 GCA_007131925.1 Candidatus Brocadiia bacterium
CAGGCCAGGGCCTCGGGCGTTACGCACGTCAACATCAAGGATCCGAAGCTCTACTACCTGCATATGGCGGAGCCGGAGTACCTGGCCAATGTTGAGCGGACAAAGAAAGCAGCCGAGGAGCTGGGGTTGAAGATCATCCCGGCGATTTATCCGTTCGGTTATTCGGGCGGGTATCTCATGCACGATCCCAACCTTGCCGCGGGGCTGCCAGCCAGGGATGTGCCCTTTATCGTTCGGGATGGAAAGGCCACCGCCGATCCTGCCGAGGCCCCGGTAATAGCCGATCCGAGCTTTGAGTCGGCCAGAGACGGCGAGCTCCCTGCGTGGCAGCTGCGTCTTGACGGGGCGGGGCCGACGCTTGACACCGGGATCAGGCGCAGCAAGGGCGCGTCGCTGAAGTTTACCGCGCAGGGAAGGTCGGCCGATGGTACCCGTGCGAGGCCGGCCAGGGCTGTTCAGAGCCTTGAGGTAAGTCCGTTCAAGTACTACAGGCTGACCTTCTGGGCAAAGAGCGAAGGATACCGGGGCGGCGCCTCGGGCATCGTCGAGGTAAGATCCGAGAGGCGGCGGCACTGCTATACGAACCTGTACATCCCGGAAGACTCCGACTGGACAGAGTACCAGGTCACATTTAACACGCTTGAGGCAGACCGCATCAACCTGTCAATAGGTGTCAATCCGAGCGCGGGGACGTTCTGGCTTGACGACGTGCACCTGGAGCCGGCAGGCCTGGCAAACGTCCTGCGCACGGAGATGAAGCCATTCGTGGTAAAGAGCGCGGACGGTCGGACGGTCTACGATGAGGGTCGTGATTTCAAGCCCGTTGTCGATCCCATGCTGGGCAACGCCCCTCCCATGGGCGGCCCCACCCAGCACATCGAGGTGTTTGATCCGGGCCCCCACGACATCTGGCACGAGGGCCCGGCGATCGAGCTCACGGCAAACTCGCGCATAAGTGAGGGCGAGAGGTTGCTGGTGTCATACTTTCACCCGCACTTTATCAACAACGATCAGTATGTCATAGCGCTGGACGAGCCGAAGGTCTTCGACATCATGGAGGACAATGTAAGGCGTGTTCATGCCCTTTTTGACGCGCCCGGTTATTTCATGTACCATGACGAGATACGCATAGGAGGCTGGGAGATACACCCCGACGGGTCAAACCCCACCCCAGGCGAAAGGCTCGCCGAAAATGTCAGCCGAGGCGTGGAGATAATCCGCCGTGAGGCCCCCGGGGCGAAGATCTACGTCTGGTCGGACATGTTTACCCCCTTTCACAACGCGCGCGAGCTGGGCGACGGGACCTATTATCTTGTTAATGGAGAGTACACAGGGTCATGGGAGGGACTGCCGAGTGATGTGATCATAGCGCTGTGGTCGGCGCGCAACCGGGATGCGGTCAAATGGTTTGCGGACCGCGGTCACAAGATGTTTCTCTGCGGATTTTATGACACATCGAGAGAGGGCCTGAAGGGCAACATTACGAACTGGCTGACAAGGTCCGAGGGCATACCCGGGGTCATAGGGATGATGTACACGACGTGGCAAAACAACTATGAGCTGATGGCGGAGTTTTTCCAGCTGGTCAAGGACTACCCGGCATGGCTCGAGACCGAAGACTGAAGCCGCCGCCTCACCCCCGCATATAAGCCGGGGGCATAAAGATACCCCGGGAAGAGGCTCGGTGTCTGCGGCGTGGTCCCTGAGAGAGCGGCGTACCTGGTGAGGCAGTTTCGGCAGGGGGCGGAGCCGGCCTGGCGCGGCTACGGCATGCCGCGCACCGAGTGCACACAGGTGAGTTGTCCTGCCGCAGGGCGATCTATGCCTGGCGCAAGGCTCCAAAGCCGCCTCCGGCGGCGTCTCAGCGATCAGGGCCTGCAAAAGCCCACAGGGACTGCTGAACGGTAATGAAGATGCAAGGCAAGCACATCATTGAGGTTGAAAGCCTCCGTGTGCGGTACGACGGCAGGTGGGTGCTCAGGGACTTGGACCTGCAAATGGCGCCCGGTGAGAAGGTAACGATGACCGGGCCGTCCGGATCGGGCAAATCAACCGTGCTGAGATGTCTGTTGGGACTGGTCGTTCCTGAAGGCGGCTCTGTAAGGGTCCTTGGGCAGCCTGTAAATGGGCGGCACGTCTGGCAGGTGCGCCGCGGCGTGTCGTATGTTCCGCAGGAGCCCCAAATCGCCTCCGGCACCGTGCGCGAGGTGTTGGAGCTGCCGTTCAGTTACAGGGCCAACGCCGCCCTGCGTGAAAACCTCAAGCGCCTTGGCGAGCTGATGGAGCGGTTTTATATGCCACGGGAGCTGCTGGACAAGGAGACATCCAGCCTCTCCGGCGGAGAAAAGCAGCGCGTAGCGCTGATTTCCGCCATCATGCTGGACCGTCCGATCCTGCTGCTGGATGAGGCTTCTTCAGCTTTGGACGCCAAGAGCAAGCAGGCTGTGGCGGAGTTTTTGAGGCCGGCCGATGAGCTGACGGTGCTCTCGGTTTCGCATGATAAAGAATGGCTGGATTTTTCGAACCGCAGTGTGGACCTTGCCGAGGGGGTGCTCAGCCGGGGCGGGCGGTCATGAGCGATATAGCACACATCAGCAGTATA
>SLPQ01000136.1 GCA_007131925.1 Candidatus Brocadiia bacterium
ACTTCATCAGGCGGCTGGGCCAGCTCTGCTGAAAGGGCCGCCAGGCGCGCGGGCGCCTCCTCGATTGCCCGCGCAAACTCCGCGGCCTGTTCGCGCCTCTGCCGGGCTGCTTCCAGCGCGGCAGAGGCCTGGTCATAGAGTCTCTCTGCCTCGTCGCGTTGCTCTTCGGTGATGTCTTCTGCCGCTCGCAGGGCCTCTCTCTGCTGGCTGACATCCTGCTGTGTGAGGGGCGGCTCCGCTGCCTGCTGCGCAACGGCACGTGAAGCAATGCAGACGAGCACGACCAAGAGAAGGGTCCCCAGAAGCGTTTCGCGCACCGGCCGCAAGCCGCCTCCAATCTTCAACCCCGCTGTCGATTTCAAGCTGTATTCCTTCACTGGCTTCCCTCGATCACATCACCTGTGCGCCATCCGCTCGCCACACCGCAATGCTCGCCTCAGGCCCCGGGCGTGCCTGAGCCGTGGTTGCAGCCGCAAGTTTCCTGGTTTACATACGGTTCTGTAAATTCTTTGCAAGTATTAAGAGCCGAAAAAAGCCAAGCGGCTCTGCGGTTGCAAAATCGCCGCGTCAGGACTGCTCCTTGCTGTCAGCTCCGGCGGCAGTGAATGCCGATCCCTTTCGAACGCCTCTTGTGCGGATGCCCGCCGCGCATGCTGCATTATACAAAGGCGCTTACTCCTTTGAAAAGGTATAAGTCCGGCTGTGCGCGCTCTACTTGGCCCTGTGCTGGCGAAATTGCTTGCCATTGGCGTTGCTTCGGGTAGATTCAAGTGCCAGAAAAATACGGTCCAGTGGCAATTTTCTGCTGCGATACCCTTTTCACTGCCCGGGAGGCGCCATGCAGGATGTGACAACCCGCGACAGGATGATGCTGGCCGTCGAACACAAAGAGCCCGACCGCACGCCCATTACCGACTACCCTTGGCCCACAACACTCGCTCGCTGGCGCAGCGAGGGGATGCCTGGGGACCTCTCACACGTCGATTACTTCGGGCTGGATCACTTTGTCACGCTGCATGTAGACAACAGCCCCCGCTATCCCCGGCGTGTCATCGAGGAGACCGACAGTTACATCACCGAATTCACCGAGTGGGGCGCCACACTGCGCAACTGGAAAGATCACGGCGGCACGCCGGAGCACATCGACTTTACAGTCAAGGACCCAGAGACCTGGCAACAGGCAAAAGCCCGCATGAAGCCTGACGCAGATCGGATCGACTGGGAAGAGATCGACCGCACCTATACACAGGCGCGCGAGAGGGGGGCATGGGTGTCGGCTGTCTTCTGGTTTGGCTTTGACGTGACGCATTCGTACTTTGTGGGCACCGAGACGATGCTTGTCGCAATGGCCACACAGGGTGAATGGGTCAAGGACATGTTCAATCACTACCTTGACGTAGCCATCCCCCTATGGGACATGGTGTGGGATAGGGGCTATCATTTTGACGAGGTCTTCTGGTATGATGACATGGGGTATAAGGGGACGTCCTTTTTCTCCGTGGACATGTATCGCGACCTGCTCAAGGGGGCCCACAAGCGCGCATGCGACTGGGCGAAGTCTCGTGGTCTCAAGACACGCCTGCACTCGTGCGGCAACATCTCCGGCCTCATCGAGGATCTCCTGGAAATAGGCCTCGACACGCTGAACCCCATCGAGGTCAAAGCCGGCATGGACCCTCTCGCGCTCAAAGAGCAGTACGGCGACAGGCTTGCCTTCCAGGGAGCGCTCAATGCCGTCCTGTACGAAAAGCCCGAGAAGATGTGGGGGGAGATGCACAGGGTGATCCCGCGGATGAAAAGGGGCGGAGGCTACATCATCGGTTCTGACCACAGCGTGCCGGAAACGGTCAGCCTGGCGGAGTTTACTGAGTTTGTTAGGCTGGCAAAGGAGCTTGGATCATACGATTGAGTTTGCGCTTTCATCCTCCGAGGGCGAGCGCCGTACGGACAAAGTCATTCTGGAGATGCCGATGAGCAAGGACAGCCCCATCAGGACGATGATCGTAGGCCTCGGACGCATCGGCTGGCAGCACCACATAAAGGCCGCCGCTGAGAGCCCCCACTTCGAGGTCACCGCCGCTGTCGATACGCTCGCTGAGCGCAGGGATGAGGCGGAGGCGACGTATGGATGCGCCACCTTTGAAACGCTCGAGGAGGGTCTGACCTCGGGGCTTGCGGAGCTGGCGGTCATATGCACACGCTCTCTCGACCACTGCGAGCATACGGTTAAGTCCCTTGAGGCCGGGCTGCACGCATTCGTGGAAAAGCCTGCGGCCATGTCCGCTGAGGAGATGGACCGCATGATAGCCGCGGCACAGAAAGCGGGCCTCGTGGTTACAGTAAACCAGTCGGCGCGCCGATCTCCCGACCTGCGCTTTATCCGGGAGGTTATCGACTCTGGCGCATTAGGCAATGTCTTCTGGATACGGCGCAGTGCGTTGTGCTTTTACCGCAGGCACGACTGGCAGATGAGTAAGGAGTACGGCGGTGGCATCCTCGGAAACGCCGGCGTTCATTTGATCGATCAGATCCTGCGGCTGGCGGATGCGCCTGTCTTTGATGTATGGGGCGATGTGAAGCACACAGGCGCATCATCGGGCGATGCGGATGATTTCGCGCGTGCCTCCATACGCACCACTGACGGTCGTCTTCTGGAGGTATTGACTACATACACATGCATGTTTGATCAGCCAGGGTGGCTGGTAGCAGGCAGCACCGGTACGCTCACTATTGAGCGGCCACAGACCGACCAGGCAAAGTCGCACGCCGTGCTCAAGTACTTTGACCCGAAAAAGGCGCCTCAGAGGCCTGTGGAGGGGCCGGTGCCGGTCGACAGGCTCTACAGGCATCCTGAGGAGCTGCCATGGATTACGTGGGAGGGCCAGCCTGTCCCCAAGAGAGACTTTCCTGACTGGTATGAAGCGCTTTACCGAGCGATCCGCTATGGCGAGGAGCCGCTCGTTACGCCGGAATCGGCCAGGCAGACCCTCTGGGTCATCGACCAGGTGCGCGACAAGTCGCAGTGGAAGTATTGAGAAAACCGCACTGCGCGTAAGTTCAGGGTTCGCACCGAGGCCACTGCAGACCGACTCACGCACGGCCGGCGGGACTTTGGCCGTGAAAGAGGCGGTGGAGAGGCAGGGTTTCTCAGAGCGCATTATACTATGGAGGTTGCATGACAGTCATCGGCACCGCCGTTATCGGAGCCGGAATACTCGGCCAGGTTTATGCGAGGGCGTGGGCGGGTTATCACCGCAGCCGGCTCTTGTGGGTATGCGATACAGACCGCACACGCGCCAGGAGTCTTGCGGACAGGCACCAATGTCGCTGGACCAGCGATGCAGCAGAGATAGCCGCTGACAGCGAGGTGGACGGTGTGGGAGTGGCTACGCCGGACTTTGCTCATGGTGAAGCAGTCCTGATGATGCTTGATGCCGGCAAGCATGTCATGGTGGAAAAGCCACTTGCAACGGATACTGCTGAAGCCGCCCTCATGGTCGGCAGCGCGCGTGAAAAGGGCCTCAAGCTGATGGTGGACTTCCAAAACCGCTGGAATCCACTCTTCATCGAGGCCAAAAAGTCGATTGATTCAGGAGAATTCGGTGATTTCGTGACCGGCTACGCCCGCCTTTCAAATACGTACTTCGTACCGGAGGAGATGCTGTCCTGGGCGGGCAGATCGGGTCCCGAGACATTTCTGATCCCACACACTTTCGACCTGGTCAGGTGGCTGACCGGCTCTGAAGCACGGGAGGTCTTCGCGCGCGCTCATCGCGGCATACTTGAATCCAGAGGCATAGATGCTTTCGATGCCGTGCAGGCGACGGTGGCCTTCGAGCAAGGAGGTTTCTGCACGTTTGATAGCTGCTGGATAATGCCCCGCTCACTGCCTTCAGGTATCGATTTCAAGGTCAGCCTGCAGGGCAGCAAGGGCAAGATAGAAGTGGTCGGCGATCACCAGGGGGTCACCGTCAGCGGGGATAGGCACCGTACGCCTGCCGTCCTGCCGAGTGAATTTGCCTTCGGCAAGGAGATGGGTTTTTTCCATGAGCCTATGCTTCACTTCGCGGACTGCGTGGCGGAAGATGTCGAGCCTGCTGTCACAGGTGAGGACGGCCTCGCCGCTGTTGAGGTAATAGCTGCCATTCACGAGTCGATCTCTGCCGGCAGGCCGGTACACCTCCGCTGAACTTACAGGTGCGAAACGGCGCTGACTACGGACCACGCTCAGAGCTCTCGAGTCACTGAGCCGGCAAATCCGGCTCGAGAAGTGAGGCGGGCACTCGCTTGCCTGCCGCCTCACACATGATCGGCAGGTCATGCACGGCAGTGGCTTGACAGGCTACCTCATGGAGATAAAATCATCTCCTACGGGTGCCGAAGTGGCGGAATTGGCAGACGCGCCAGGTTCAGGACCTGGTGAGGGTTAACCTCATGGGGGTTCGAATCCCCCCTTCGGCACCATCTCTTGACCAGGCTGCGGCAGGGAGAGCTCATCGGCCGTCGATGGCATTTCACAGCTGCTCTGCGCGCATAAGGCCTGCATGGAGCGCCTCGTACCGCAGCGCGCCCGCTGCAACCTCCCGTTAATATCCTGCTGATGAGGCCAGGCCGGTTACGTGATAGCCTTGGCCTTTCTAGGAGTCCATCCCCGCAAAGGCTGCCGAAAAATCGGCACAAATTACCGTTGCAGCGCTCCTCCTAAGTGGAAAAGTATGGCATGAGTGGTTCCGGGGAGGTATAATGCTCTCAGTGCCGACATGTCGGCAAGGTATTGCTTCAGCCTGAAAGGTGGTGGAAATGGCTAAACGAGCGGAAGGTCTGCGTGGAGTGGCAGTGGCCGAAACCAAGCTCAGCTCTGTCGATGGTGAAAAAGGCCTGCTTATATATAGAGGCTACCCCATCGAGGAGTTGGCCGGAAATGTATGTTTTGAAGAGGCGGCTTATCTCTTGTGGCATGGCTACCTGCCTACGCGGGTAGATCTTAAGGATCTCAAGGCCCATTTCAGGCTGACACGGCCGCTTGAGGAGCCCTTGAAGCGCATTATGCGCACATTGCCGAAGGGGGCACAGCCGATGTCGCTGTTGCGCACAACAGTATCGGCCGCCGGGCTGCTTGATCAGAAGGCCGACCGGGCAAACGAAAACGCAACACTCGAGATGGCCGAGCGCATTTCGTCCAAGATGGCGAGCATAGTGGCTGGCCAGTGGCGCTTGCGCGAGGACCTCGAGATGATCGAGCCGCATGATTCCTTCGACCACGCGGCCAACTTTCTCTACATGCTGGAGGGTGAGGAGCCCTCGGAGATCGCTGCGAAGGTCTTTGACACCTGCCTCGTTCTGCACCTCGACCACGGCTTTAACGCATCCACATTCAGCAGCAGGGTTTGTGCCTCTACGTGGTCTGACATCTACAGTGCCGTGGCCAGCGGCCTCGGCACGCTGAGAGGCCGTCTGCATGGCGGCGCCAACGAGATGGTAATGGAGATGCTCCAGGAGATAAACCGTCCTGAGCGAGCTGAAGATTTCATCAAGGACCTGCTTGCTCGAAAGAGGATCGTCATGGGCTTTGGCCATGCAGTTTACAGCACGGTCGATCCGCGTGCGACTATACTGAAAAAGCTCGGCTGGGAGCTGGCTGAAGCGACCTCGCAAAGCAGGTGGATGGAGATCTGTGAGATAATCGAGAAGGTGATGATGGAAGAAAAAGGCATCGCCTGCAATGTTGACTTTTACTCGGCGCCGGTCTATCACATGCTGGGCATACACAGGGCGCTTTACACGCCCATATTCGCCGTCAGCCGTATCGTCGGATACACCGCGCACATACTCGAGCAGTATTCCAACAACAAGCTTATCCGTCCGCGATCCGAGTATGTCGGTGACCGCGACAGGGTGTTTGTCCCGATAGAGCAGCGGTAGACCTCCCTTGTGCCCCTGGCCAATGGTGCCGGAGTGACCCGCCGGAGGGCGATGTGAATGTGCCCCTTCTGAAAGCAAGGGTTCTGGCGGTAGACGACGATGAGGGCTTTCTTGCGTCGCTGTGCAGGAGTCTTGAGGTGAGCTTTGAGCGTGTCGACTGTGTTGAGAGCATAGATGAGGCGTGGAGACGTCTTGAGTCGGACGACTACGACCTGATATTGCTTGAAGTGCTCTTCGACAACGAGCCCGGCGGCCTTGAAATGTGCCGCCGAGTGAAGGCCGATGCCCGATGGCGCGACACGCCGCTGGTGTTTGTCAGCGACGCTGACCTGATGTACGGGATGAGCCTCAAGAGCTACCTTGGCCAGGATTCGGCCGTGCCGGCTGACGGATTCATAGACAAGCTGGAAGGCTGCGATGAGATAGCCAAGCGGGTACGCAGCATCCTGGAAAAGCCGGTGCCCGATGAAGTGTAGTCTGCCAGAAAGGGTTGCTGGGCGGTTGGTGCGAACCAGCCGAAAACGATCTGCCCCATGATACCACATCAAACGGCAATTTGGGCGGGCATCCAGGGCAGCCTGGCTGCCTGGGCGATCATGGCGGCTTTTGTCTTTGCGGCCGCCGTATGCACCGCTCTTGCCGCAGGCAGCCGCGGGGTGAAGCTGCCGAGGCTGGCAGCGGCTTTCAACGGGCTTACAGACAACGTAAGTGCCTGTCTGATCATTGTGGATGCGGATGGCCTCTATGTCTTCGTGAACCGTGCCGCAGAGCGCATGCTCGGTACCAACGGCAAGGCGGCAGTGGGGAGGCATGTTCGTGAGGTCGAGCATGATGTTCGCACGCCGCTGCTTCTTGCCATGGATCTGCTGAGCCATGGCAAAAGGCCAGTGAGCACGGGGCGCTTTCAGGTAGGTGAGCGAATGCTCGTCAGCGAGTTTTCGCGCCTGGAGGACCGAAGAGGCAGGTATGCCGGGCTAATTGCCCTGTCGCGAGATATGACCGAAGAGTGTGAGTTTTGCGGACACATGGTGCGCACCGAGCGGATGGCCGTTTTAGGTGAGCTCGCGGCCGCAATGGCGCACGAGATAAACTCACCCCTCGGCGGCGTCATGGAATCGGTCCGCATTATAGAGAAAAACGAGGGCAACTGGCAGAAAATCTCCCGCTTTCTGCCGCTGGTCAAAAGGGGCCTGGATCAGATCGCAACCACGGTCAGGCAGATGCTGAAGTTTGCATCGCCCCAGGAGGCGCCGCGAATGCCGATGGTGCTGGACGATATGGTGTCCCAGTGCGTCGACTTCGTGGGCTACCGCCAGGAAGAGACAGGCGCGCGGCTGGTTCTCGATCTGGCATCAGACAGGACGGTTGTCAATGTATCTGCAAGCGTCACTCAGGTCCTGATAAATCTCATTAACAACGCATTTGACGCCGTCGCGGGCCGGCCCGAAGCCAACGTCACTGTTAAGACGGAGCTTGTCAGTGCCGCCGCCGAGGTCATGGTGCGCGTCATAGACAACGGCCCCGGCATACCAGCGCATCTGCGTGCTCGCATATTCGAGCCGTTTTTCACCACCAAGGCAAGCGGCAGGGGCACGGGCCTCGGCCTTTCCATAAGTGCGCGCATCGCTGCCAAGAACGGCGGACGTATCCTGGTCGGCGATGCCCCCGGAGGTGGTGCCGTCATGACCCTTATCCTGCCGGTTGCAAGCGGAGCCGGCAAAGGCAAAGAATGGCAGAATCAGGCAAAAGCTTCACAGCCAGGGTACTGGTCGTCGAAGATGACGACGTAGCGCGCATCGCACTGGCCGAGCAGCTCGCTGATGCAGGCCATGAGGTGACCGCCTGCGAAACGGCTGAAAAGGCTCTCAAAGCTGCGGGCGGCGACTCTTTTGACGTGGCCGTAAGTGACGTGCGGCTTCCCGGAATGGACGGCATTGAGTTTCTCGAAAACCTTCGCGCTGTCAGCCCTGGTACATTAGTAATCATGCTCACAGGCTATGGGGGGGTCGAGGACGCAGTCAGGGCGATGAAGCTCGGCGCGGCTGATTATCTCTGCAAGCCGGTCTCCGCAGACGAGATACTGATGCGTATCGAGCGGGTGCTGGAGTTCAGGCAGGCGCGAAATGACAGGGACCGTCTTCAGCAGGAAGTCGAGACGATGTTTTCCTACCAGAGTATCATCGGCCACAGCGACAGCATGCAGGAGATCTTTCGCCTGGTGGAGATGGTCAAGGACATCGACTCGACCGTCCTGATAGAGGGGGAGACCGGTACAGGAAAGGACCGCATCGCACGCGCCATCCACTTCGCGGGATGGCGGCGGGAGTATCCTTTTGTGCCTGTAAACTGCATGGTGCTGTCTCGCTCGCTGCTCGAGAGCGAGCTCTTTGGCCACGAGCGGGGCGCCTTTACCGGCGCCTACAAGGCACAGCCCGGCAGGTTTGAGGTTGCAGGGCAGGGCAGTGTCCTGCTGGATGACGTGGATGACATACCGCTTGAGCTCCAGGGTAAGCTCGTCAACGTGCTCGAGCAGCGCAAGTGCGAGCGCGTCGGAAGTACAAGATCAATAGAGCTCAAATGCCGGGTATTGTGTGCGACAAAAGTCGATCTCGCCAGCATGGTAGAAGAGGGGCGCTTCCGGGACGACCTTTACTACAGGATGAACGTGGTAAATATCCGCATCCCTCCGCTTCGAGAGCGCAGGGATGACATACCCTGGCTGGCCGATCATTTCCTGAAAGTCTACAGTGAAAAGCTCGGAAGGCAGGTGCGCCTGATCACACCTCAAGCCATGCAGATCATGCATGCGTGGGACTGGCCGGGAAATGTCCGGGAGATTGAGCACGTCATAGAACGGGCAATAGCACTGTGTACCACCGACAGGATAACACCCGATGATCTGCCCGACCAGATGAGAGGTGGCGGCGACGGCCAGGCGCTCTTTAAGCTGAACCTTCCCCCCGAGGGCAAAATCGACCTTCAGAAACTCCTGCACGAAGTGGAGGGCGCCGCAATCAAGTGGGCAAGCGCGCTCTCAAGGGGCAGACAGTCCGCCGCCGCCGACCTGCTGGAGATACCCCGCACCACCCTCCAGGCAAAGTTGCAGAAGCATGGGCAGGATTGAGAAAACGACGCATGCCTTTGCCCATGCGCAATTATACACGGAGCAAGCAAGTGCTAACCAGACCCTGTCATCTTGTCCAGGGCGGTCATGAGGCTTGCCATGCATTCCTTCTGGCCGTCGCTGGCTGTCCATGGCGAGCGGCTTTCCATGTCGGCCTTGAGGATTTCTTCATCCCAATGCAGAGTCGCAAGAACCGGCAGCCCCTCGAGCGCCTCCTCCAGGGGGCCCATCGGTATGTCGTCGCGCCACTTGTTTATGACGATACCGATCCTGGTCATGCCGATGTCCCGTGCGAGGCGGCGGATGGTGTGGGCGGTCTGAATGCTTCGCGAGCCCGGCTCGATGACTATTATCATCGCAGACACCCCCTGCGTGCTCGCACGTCCGAGGTGCTCGATGCCGGCCTCCATGTCCAAAATGACCGTCTCGCCACGCCCAAGTACAAGGTGCATGACGAGCGCTTTGAGAAGCGAGCTCTCCGGGCATATGCAGCCGGCACCACCGTCTCGTACTCCTCCCAGCACCATCAGGCGTATGCCTTCGACCACCACGCTGAACTTTTCAGGCAGGTCGTCAACCTTCGGATTGATCTTGAAAAAAGCGCCATAGCCGCCCTTTGCGCCTGTGCGCTGCTCGATGAGCTCACGCATCTGGCTTATCGGCTCAGGCATGCCGTCTTCGCCTACTCCGAGAGCGGCGGCAAGGTTTGCGTCGGGGTCGGCGTCAACGGCGATTACCTCACGGCCGCTTTCAGCCAGGTAGTGCGCCAGAAGCGCCGCCAGAGTAGTCTTGCCTACGCCACCTTTGCCTGTAACAGCTATCTTCAATGGAGTACCTCCCGAAAGACCGGACCTGACCCTTTGCTCAGACATAATTATAGCAAGAAGTGTTCCGCGGCGCCAAGGCAAGTGAGCCGCTGGATAGGCGTGAGCGGCAGGACGCGTTTCCCGCAGGCAGCGACGGAGCGCTGTGACAACTTTTCGTCCGAAAGGAGAGATCGGAAGTCGAGATGGTGCTTTGATGGCTCTCGTGGGAGCCCTTGCACGGCGAGGCAGCGCTGTTGCAATCCAGCAATGTGTGCAGAGTCGGCTGAACGCGTAAAGACGCAGTCCTTCAAAGAGATATCCTCCTCCACCAGGCCTTAAGATGGGTGTATGGAGCGGTGTATGCCGACATTTCGGCAGGCAGTCGATCGCGATGCAGCGCCAGGGCGCAGCCGATCGGCATGAATGGAGCTGCGAGCAGTCTGAGAGGGGTGTTTCACAAAGAAACGCGCTCAAAGGAGTGATTTGTTTATAGTTGGCATGGTTATTGCTTGC
>SLPQ01000048.1 GCA_007131925.1 Candidatus Brocadiia bacterium
GCTCATGCCCAGACCGCCCAGAAAGGGCTTATCGGGCGCAGGCGCTCAGAATGGTTCAGCGCGCTCGACAATGGTAATATACGCTGCGAGCTCTGCCCAAAGCGATGTGCTATCACGCCGGGCAGAAGGGGGCCCTGCAGGGTCCGTGAAAACCGCTCCGGCACTGGCTATACCCTCGTGTACGGCAATCCATGCCTTGTCCAGATCGACCCTGTCGAGCGCAAACCCTTCTTCCACGTGCTCCCGGGCACGCGTGCACTTTCGGTGTCTACGGCGGGCTGTCCTCTTGAGTGCGGGTTTTGCGAGGTGTGGGACATGGCGCTTGTGGGTCCGGAGGATGTGCATGCATTCGACTTTCCTCCTGAAAAGGTCGTACAAAGCGCCAAAGAAGCTGATGTCAGGTCGCTCAGCTACGCCTTCGGCGAGCCGGTCGCATTTTTCGAGTACATGGCAGATATCGCCGGGCTGGCAAAAGAGGCGGACCTGCTCAATCTCCTGCACACCAGCGGATACATCACTGAGAAACCTCTGTCGTTACTCTGCGGGGTTATCGATGCGGCAAATGTTGATTTGAAGGGCTTTGACGCAGCTTTTTACAGGGACGTCTGCGGCGGAGAGCTCGAAACGGTCCTGGACACACTCGAGCATCTGAAGGCCAGAGACGTTCATATCGAGATAACCAACATACTTATCCCCACCCTGAACGACGACATGGGGCAGATACGCCGGATGTGCAGCTGGATCAGGGATGAGCTCTCTGCGCAGACGCCGGTTCACTTTGCACGCTTTTATCCGCTCTACAAGCTTGCCAACCTGCCCCCGACTCCGGTCTCGACTATAGACAGGGCACGCGCAGTTGCTCTCGATGAGGGCCTCGAGTATGTCTACGTAGCGAGGGTGACAGGCCATGAGGGCGAGAGCACTTTCTGCCCGTCATGCAAACAGAAGGTAATCGAAAGACTCGGGTTTGTTATTGAAACTATGAATATCAACACCGGCAACTGCAGCAACTGCGGCCATCCCATCCCCGGCAGGTGGTCGTGAACTCACCGCACCGAAAGCCTGCGCCGGAAGATGTCCCGCTGTGACAGGGAGCGGCTGTCAAGATTTCTCAGGCCCGTCTCTTCGGCCCAGAGCATCGCTTCGAGAAATTCCTCAGCGGTGATGGCCCGGGCTATCCGCGGATATTCAAAGGCCCTGTGCTCGACACGATACTGCGACATGATGTTTACATAGGTCGATCTCGACAGGTTGGCAGCGACCCATTTGACAAACTCGCCCGTCCCGGCGACGTTATTAGGCATGACAAGGTGCCGCACCATAAGCCCGCGCTCGGCTACGCCTCCAGCGCCCTTTACAAGGTCCCCGACCTGCCGGTGCATTTCCATGATCGACTGCTGCGCCAGCGCCGGATAGTCCTCGGCGGCAGCCGCGTAGCGGCTCGCCTCACGGCCGTCCATGTACTTGAGGTCAGGCAGGTAGATGTCGACGATGCCATCCAGGAGTCGGATATTTTCAGGCAGCTCATAGCCGCCCGTGTTGTAACACAGGGGCACACGCAAGCCCTTTTTGAGAGCTATCCGCGTCGCGGCGAGGATATTGGGCATCACATGCGTGGGCGTGACGAGGTTGATGTTATGACAGCCCTTGCGCTGAAGGTCCAGCATCATGTCGGCAAGCCGCTCGTCACTGACCGCTCGGCCGCGCCCCTCATGGGCGATTGGCCAGTTCTGGCAAAAAACGCACCTCAGATTGCAGTTTGAGAAGAAGATGGTGCCTGAGCCGTTCCGGCCCACCAGCGGCAGCTCCTCGCCGAAATGCGGCTGATGGCTGTGGACAACCGCCTCCGCCGGCGCCCTGCAGAAACCCCTCTGGCCCGCCAGGCGGTTTGTACCGCAGCGCCTCGGGCAAAGCTCACATTTCTCGAAGGACGCGTATGCGCGGTCTATCCTCGAGGCTAGCCTGCCCTGCTCCTCAAGCTTGGCGTACGCAGGCTGCCAGGAGCCTTCAAAGCCCGTCGACTGCTCGCCGTGGGCGCAAGCCTTCAGGAATACTGACCCGCTGGCGGCGAGAAGGCTTCCTATGAACCTCTTGCGTGTGATGGTCATGATGGGGGCCCCCGTAGTCTTTAAACATCCGGATCAAACTGATACCTGCCCCCTTCCGCGCTAATACCGAAAGTATAGCAGCCGGCACGATCTCTTTCAAGGCCAAAACTGGCCCACTGATGAGCCATAGAGCCGGATAGCCCGGCTGGCCCCGAAAATCATGCATGACGATAAATACGCAGGCGCCGCGGCCCGGTCGGCCATCAGCGCACCCCCCTGACAGTCACCGGCCGCGCCCGGCAAGCTCGTCGGCCAGCGTGTCGATAGCCTGCTGCGCCTCCTGAATGTCATAAATCCGCTCCGTTGCTGATATACCGCGCGACAGGCGCCCCTCAAGCATCTCCTGGTGTTCCCGGACGACACCCATGGCGGCGCTGCGGACAGACTCGACCTCGCCAGGCGCGGCGGCCTCGAACAGCACCCTGATGCGCGCACCCGCAAGCGCATTTATGGCCCTTGAGTAGATATTGTCCGCGCCTCTGTCTATCTGCTGACGGTAATAGTCGGGCCGGGAACTCCGGTTCGCCAGGTTGTTCAAGGTGGCGCGGTAATCCTGCACAAGACCGTCCACTTCCCGAATGTATGCTTCGATGTCATCGAGAGCGGCATTCGCGCGCAGGACATCGATCCGGGTATGGCACGCCCATGCCAGCAGCCGGGATGTATCGTTGCCGAGGTTGTCGTCGAGCCTGCTTATACGCTGCGACACATCGTCAAGCAGCCGCAGTGCCTTCTCGTTGCGCCCCGACCTGGCGTAGAGGCCGGCCAGCCCAAGGGCAACCTCGCTTCGCAGTACCGGGACTCTAAAGATCGCGTCATACTGGGCAGGCAGCTCTAACGCCTCAAGGAAAATCCTCTCGGCTGCGCCGATATTGCCCATCTGGCGCTCCAGGCCCGCCATCGCCTGCATCACCCGGAAAATATTGACAGGCCGCGAGTCATCCGGCTCGTGCGCAGCGGCAAGCAGCTGCGAAAGCAGCGCGCGCGCCTCATCGATATGATCGAGATAACGGTAGAGCGACGCAAGCCGCAGGCCGAGCGGCATCGTCATGTGCGACACGCCATGGAGGTGCAGGAATTCCTCCATGGCGAGGATGTCCTCGGCGTACTTGTCCTCCCACGAGACGCCCTCGGGGGGCGCCGTGCCGACCCTCGTGAGAAGCGCATTCTGCTCCTGGATCATCTCATTGCGGTGCCTCCGAAGGGCCGCGGCTATCTCGAAATCGATGATGCCCGTGACGTCGGGCACGGGAAACGCCGCGTCGATTGCTTCGGCTGCCGCGGCCTGCGCGTCGTACGCGGCGTCGACGGCAGGCTCAACGGCTGGCGCGCCGGTCGCGGACGGCAGGCTGTCATCGCGCGCGGGATAATCGCCGCCGCGCTGTAAGAAGATAGCTACCGCTATGCACGCCACCGCCGCTGTGGCCGCTGCAGCAAGAGTAGCCAGCCGTCGTCCCTTCGCCATCTTCCTTTCTCCTTAATCGCAGGCGATGAAACCCGCCTCCGCCGGCAGGCTTGTCTCATACTATACGATGCCCGCGATGCGACGAATTGTCTTGAGAAATCGCGACTGTGGCGCATTTCAGGGAACACCGCCTCGACTTACGGCGAGCACGACAGCGGGTCGCGACTTTCCGGTCAGGTGGAAGTTTGCGATAAGGAGAACACGACTCGCCCGCCAATTCAAGAAGACTCCTCCCGAACCGAATCCATATAAACAGCGCTTCACTGTCCGTTTATCTCGCCAACAGGCCTCTGCGAGACGAGCGTCAACATCATCGAACACGCCCGTCGCCGCCGCTGCCGTACATGAGAAGCGATTGGCCCACGCCCCTGAGTATGCCTATGTCACTCACCTCTGGCGCCTCTGCGGCGGATTTCAGTGCTTCAGGATCGACGCGGTCGAAGAAGAACGTGATAAAATCATCACTGTCAATTGCGGGCCTGACCGAACCACCAGGATGTCTCATCTGTATCCCGTCTACGTAGTATAAGCCCTCATCGGTCTTGATCAGAAGCGAGTAATCTCCCGGCCTGACGAGTATGACATGCTCGCCATCGGGCGGTCCATACCTGTACACACCAACACCCATCGGATCACGGGCCGATTCAATGTCTGCAAGGGACATGCTATCAGGGTAGTCACGTGGCGCCATGAGGGAAGCAGCCGGCACGCCACTCGGCACAAGTACGACCTTCGCGGAGGAGTTTACAAGGATCGCTGGAATGCGGGCGGCCGGCCCTTCACGCACAGGTAATTCATGCGTGTATGCAATGTGAAAGCCGCTGTCTTCGCTGAAAAGGCTGGCGAAATAGTCTTTTGCACTGAATCCCGGCACAGGAATTATCCGGTCCGTCTCGGGGTCACGAATGAACGCCGTTGCAGCCGCTGTCAAACTGAATGCCGGCGCAGGAATGTTCCGGCCCGTGTCGAGATCGAGAAGCTGAGGCCCCGAAAAGCCCCGCAGGGCCACAGAATATAGCTTCACCCGCTCCTCCCAACGCGGAAATTCACCTGGCTTGGGAACTTCGCCGCTTGGAATGTCAAATCCACCCATACCGAAGCCTGGTTTGCCAAAACTAACACCCGACCCGATGTCGCCGAATGAACCAAAACCCGTCCCGAAGTCGCCGAATGGACCACCATCCGGTCCGACAATTTCCGAAAGCGAGATGGTCGACGTTTCCATTTGCTTTGCAATCTCCGCAATGCGCTCAGCCATTGCCAGTGTAAATAACCTGCCACTGCCAGCGCTCATAAGCTCATACGTGCCTGCGCCGTCCCTGCCCGGCGAGAAGTACTCGTAAGGGGCGCCCCAGGGGTCCATGGGAACCGTCTCTGCTCGTATGTATGGGCCTCGCCAGCCGGTGACGCCATCAGGCTGGTCAATAAGCGCCTGCAGACCCTGCTCGGTAGTCGGATACGCGCCGGTGTCCATTTCGTACATCTCGAGAGCGCTGCTCAGCGCCTTCATGCCGCTGGCGAGTTCCGGAAGCCGTGACACATTTATAATATTGGCTTCTCTGTCCATGACAGGACCGCCCGCTGGCCCCAGGGCACCAACCAATGCATTCAATATTGCCAGAAGGTCGCTCTCGCCTGCACCCTCTCTTTGCGCTGCTCTCTGCGCTGCGCGCTGAGCGGCCTGCCTGCTGCGCACCTCTTGAAGTCTCCAATCTTCGCCTATGACCACCGCACCGCTGTAGACCATCCAGTCAAGTTCGTGCGCGAACGATACGAGATCCAGCCACTCGCGGACTGATACGTCTTGAAACACAAGGCGCACTGGCTGGAGCTGTTTTCTTGCGCCAGCGCTGAGCACGACGCTTAGCGAATACCTCGTATACTCTATCAAGGCGTTCGCCACCTCGTCGACAGTCTCGAACTCGCTAACGGCATTTGCTATGCGCCGCCTGGATAACATGTCCTCGATAGCCTTCGTACGCGCGTCCGTCAGGGCGTTCTCTTGATCGGCGCCGAGCGCTGCAAGTCGTTCCAGGGCAGTGGCCGCCGCATCACTGCCGGCAAATCCATCGGCAAGGCGCCTGTAGGCCGCTACGGCCCGGTCGGTCTCGCCTCGCCGCTCGTAGATCTGCGCAAGACGCAGGCCGGCCCTGGCGGCCAGGGCAGCCGACGCCTCATGACGCGTCATGACCTCACCATACAGCCTTGCAGCAGCATCGAGGTCCCCCGCGCCCTCCTCCTCGTGTACGGCACGCTGGTAGATCATCTCAATACCCTCATCGGCCCCTGCCTGTGAGCCAGACAAAATCACCAGCAGCGCCACCCACAAGAGCGCCTTTACTGACATTCTCATCTCAATCCCCTTTCACATTGAAGCCTGCGGCCCGCTGAGCGCGTGCCTTACACCCACATTTATACGTGCCGGCTTCTACCGCTCTGCAACAGATATGTTACAGCGTTATTATATCTCAAAGCGATACCCCGCACCGTGGACTGTGATTATGTGGCGAGGCCTTGCGGGGTCATCCTCGATCTTCTTGCGCAGCACCGTGACAAACCGGTCGACGGTGCGGTCGGTGCCATAGTAGTCAAATCCCCATGCTGCGTTGAGCAGGGCCTGCCGCGTGAGCACACGTCCTGCACGCGAGGCAAAGCACTTGAGAAGCTCATACTCCGTCTTTGTGAGCGCTATTTCCATCCCGCCGCGATAGAGCGTTCGCCGGGCCAGGTCGAGCCTGCATCCTCCAAACTCTATCGGCTCGTCAAGCGATCTCAGCCGCCGCTCGCGTCTGAAGACCGCCTTTACGCGCGCGAGCAGCTCGCGCATCGAAAAGGGCTTGGTAATGTAATCATCCGCACCGATATCAAGACCCTGAATCCTGTCATACTCCTGCCCCTTGGCAGTCAGCATGATAATAGGCATGTCAAGACCGTGCCTGCGCAGCGTATCGCATATCTCGTAGCCGCTTACCTTTGGAAGCATCACGTCAAGGATGATAAGGTCAGCGGGACGCTTGAGCGCCGCCTCGAGCCCGGCCTGGCCATCACCTGCCCAGAACACCTCGTAGCCCTCAAACTGCAGGCTTTCAATCAAGGCCATGCGCGTCGAGCGGTCGTCCTCTACAATGAGAATCGTCCCTGTACCGCTCATTGTCCCGCCTCCCCTGCAAGTGGCAGCCTTATCGTAAAGGTGGACCCCACTCCCGGCTCTGAGTCTACACTGAGAGCGCCACCGTGCTGTTCAACGTAAGCCTTTGCCAGAGTGAGACCGAGGCCGGCCCCCTGGGTCTCGGCGGCAAGGCTCGTGTCGGCGCGGTAAAACTTTCCAAAGACTCTGCGCGCCTCGCCGGGCGTCAGGCCGACACCGTTGTCGCTGACCGAGACTATCGCCCATTCATCTTTCACGGCAAGGCACACCCGGATGTCGCGCGGCGGCTTAGAGTACTTGTACGCGTTGTCGAGAAGGTTGAGAATGGCGCCGATTATGGCGTCCCGGTCGATACTGACCCCGACGTGTGCCTCGGCAATGCACTCTACATCCGCAGCCTCACCCGGCAATAAGCCTGATTTGAAACAGTCAACTGCCGCGTTCACAACCTCCGCCAGGTCCGCCGGCTCCAGGCGCAGCGCACCGCTGCCGCGCTCCAGACGCGCAAAGTCGAGCACGCTCGTTATCAGCCGTGAAAGCCTGTCGCTCTCACGAACGATCATGGAGATAAACTCGGCGCGCTTTTCATCCGAGCTCACCCGCTTGAGCTCCAGTGTCTCAGCGAGGCTCTTTATGCCGGTAAGGGGGGTCTTGAGTTCGTGCGTCACGTTTGCCACGAAGTCAGTCTGCAGCCGCGCCAGCGCCACGCGCCGCCGCGCCCATAGAAATACCGATGCCGCGCCGAGGATGGTTACAAGCCCGGTAAGCGCGGCCGCCAGAGACATCAGCCTTGCCCTGTTTCTGGCAAGATCTCCCAAGGCACCGTCGAAGACCACCGCCCGCACTGACCACATCGAAAAAGGCTCTGCAAATGTCCGCTCCATGATCGTTTCGCCGGTCGTTGCGTCGGCGCCGGTCTCAGAGTCCTCGCCGCTGCGAAATTCAAAACTGATGGAGCCCGACCTCCCGGCCGCTGCAAAAACCGGCTCCACCGCGACAGAAGATAGCAGGCCAGGATCAACAAGTACTACCGCCAGCGCCTCACCGGCATCTGTTTGCACGGTGAGCGTACCATACAGATAGTACTCTTCACCCAGCGCTTGCGACCGCCACGCCCACCGCGAGCCATCAGCCCCGGCATAGAGAAGCCGGGCCGCGGCGGGGGCAAAGGCGCGGTCACCGGCCATCGCATCGAGTACGGCCCCCACCAGCGCACCATCTGTGCCGCTTGATAAGGGCAGCGTCTCGGCGAGGTAAAAATACAGCTGCGATGCCGGCGCATCGAGCGCCGCGTCAAAGCAGGCGTCAAGAAGCGCCAGTGCCGTCTTTTCGGAAGGGCGCAGCTTCCACATCCTGTATCGCGCCACCAACGGCAGGTGAACATCACCCCCGCTCTGGCGCTCGCCGGCAAGCCTTTCAAGCACAGCAAGCGCATCGTCGACCCGCCCTGCCCCCGCCAGTGCACGAGCGAGCCCCGAGAGGGCCCTGCAGAGCAGCATGTTGTGCAGCGCCCCGTCGTCGAGCGGATCTTCTCCGGCCAGGCGCTCAATGATGGCCTCATACAGGGGTATCGCGGCGGCCGGCTCCCCGGCCGCCTCGGCGAAGGCAGCATTTGAGAGCTTCCGGCCTGCTTGAGTCCATACTCGGTCCCGAGCCATCAGCAGTGCCGGGCCGCCGGGATAGACAGGCTGCCAGCTGCTGTCGAGTATCGCGAGTCCAGCTACTGAAAGGTCACCGTCGGCCAGCGCGAGCCGGTTTGTGCTGGTCATCTCAGAAGCAAAGGCCGCCGCGGCCGTCCCAATGGCAACGCCGCGCGCCTCGACGGCATCCAGCGCGCGAGCGATAAGACTCTCGGCCGTCCTTTCGCAGGCTTCGTGCATTTGCCGCTCGTAAACCGCTTCCGCCTCACGCAGGCTCGAAACCGCAAGAAGCGACAGCACAATGGCCGGCAAAACGACCAAAATGGCCAGCAGCAGCATCCCTGCCCCTTCGATAGGGGCTCTTTGATACCTGGCAGTCATGGCGCCAATTATAACATACTCCTGTTACGGAGGTATTACCACATTCAGGCACTAACCGTTACCCGTGGAATGCATTCGGCACCCTGACTCCAACTGTCGTCGACAATGTCCCACCAGGTAAGAGCCCCTCACTTCCGGCTGCCGTCGCAAAGGCGGGCCTATCCGGCGTCGTAATCGGTCGAGCCGCTCCTGTCAAACTCCGCCAGTCTGTCGGCATCCGTCCAGAAAAGTGTGTTGCCGGCGTAACGCGTGAGATTGCCCCACGGGTCCCACTCGAGCGAGCGGGCGTGTCTTTTCGTCAGGCGGTCAACGTGGTCGTACTCGTAAGTGCGGGTAGAGGCGCCCAAGACGCTTTAAATGCGGTTGCCGGCGGAGTCGTACTGGAAAGTCTGCGTATAGGCCGACCCGCCCGTACGAGTCTCTCCGGTAAGCTGATACGCGCCGTCATAATCGTACCAGAGCAATGTACGTTAGTAAAATGGCTAATCCCACTGCAAGGGCTTGAACGTAATACGTTGCAAAGATGTAAAAGCGCGGTCCTAGCAGAGGGCAAAACGTCCCCCTCACGAACCTCATGTTTGCACTGTCTGCGAGTGCCTCTGCGGTGGGAGTCGCAACACTTTGCCATTGAGGGAGCAGCGCAACTAATACAAGCTCCGGCAAAAATACACCACACCAGAAGAGACGCTTCTTTCTCTCAAGTGAAATACTTGCACGCAACACAAGACGCAGAGCGACGCCTATAAGAAACACATGTGCCAAAAGCACCGTGAAAACAATGCAACCGTAGGCAAACGGGAGGCTGCGGCCAAAAACAAGCAACGATGCGCCCTCCTATCTATGGTCTAAGCGGCAAGTCTGGTCCATAGTCAATTTGCTCGTTCTTATAGACCGGCTTCCAGCACCGCCCCATTATGTGTCTGTCCTGAAAGGTGCCGCCATATTCCTTTTCATAGTCACAACTCGACAACGTAAAGCGAGCCCTTTGGAATCCTACACTACCACCTAAACCGGCTCCGACCGAAACATTGGTCTCAAAGGTTCCACCACTAACGCTAAGTTCACCTCCGACTACAGTGGCGGAAACCTCACCGCCTATACCCCAACCATCAATCGCCTCCTTCAAGTCATAGGCTGATTGAGCACCAGACACAATCCCCCCGGAAAGAGAGATCCCCCCTCCAAGCCCTACTCCTATCGTCACCACGCCGAGTGTACCACGTGCGCATGCGCGCATGTATACTTTTAATATGCCGCGTAGGGTGCCTGAGTCATCTTCATTGCCGCAGCACTCGGCACCAGATGGCATAGCCCATAGCTCAACGGTTCCAACCTCCATCCGCTGCTGGCACCTTAGCAGAACATTAGCATTAGAAAAGCCAACTACAGCAAGCATTCCCCCGGGTCTGATACCGCTATAGGTCCACTTTCCGCCAGGACAGTTGCACCAACCAGAGGGATCAATAAGCATCGTCGGAGCGTTTGCCACATATCCCCAGCCCCTGTGATCATCGGCCCAGAAGGCGTCTCTGGACATGAAGATGCCCGTCCACGGCATGTAGTAACGGTTGCGGTA
>SLPQ01000255.1 GCA_007131925.1 Candidatus Brocadiia bacterium
CGTCTCTCCGCCGCGCAAGCCGCCATCAAGAACAACATAGCGGAAAGCAAAAAGAAGAAGGCGCAGGAGTCTGCGAAAAAGGCCGTTTAGCTTGCGGCAGAGAAAGCCGGTAAATGCCAGCATCTCCGTGCGGACCTTGCCGGCGGCTTGCGAACGGGCTACCGCAGTCTCCGCACCCGACGAATGAGATGCAGCGCCCGCGTGACACGACCGAAAAAAAAGGAGCCGAGGCGACAGGCCGAGGCTCCTTTTTCTCTGGTCCTTTGCGCAACGCTGCCATACATGTACACCAGAGGTCTCGCCAGTCGAGCCTTGTGAAACTTGACGGAAAAATCGTGCGCTGATATAATGCGCCCCGATTTTTGGGGCTTTTTCGGACGCCGTCGTTAACCTGCTTATTGGGATAGGGCCATGCGAAGTGTGCATGCTGTTCTCCTCGGGATGGTCTTGGCTTTCGCCCTGCAGGCGAACGCTCATGCCTACCTGGACCCCGGAACGGGCACTTACATCCTCTGGCTTCTCATATCAGGAGCGGTGGGGGCCCTCTATGCCGTCAAGCTGTACTGGAGCAAGATAAGGTCTTTCTTCGGCGGAGAACGCTCCGGGAAAGAGCAAGACTCCACTGCCAAGCAAGACGGCGATGACCAGGCATGACGCTACCCCCCTTGCGGGCTCTTTCCGCGACCCAAGTGGTTTCATCTTCGAGCGGGATGGCGTTCTTTACCGCCAGGTAAACCACTTCTACAGCGACGACTACGACCTTCTCGTGCAGTCCGGCCTCTATGACAGTCTTGTCGGGGAAGGTCTCTTGATTCCTCACGAGGAGGTCTCTGCGCCTGCCGCACAACCGCAGACCGCCTGCAGGGTGATCGCTCCTGAGAGACTGCCGTTTGTGTCTTACCCTTACGAATGGTGCTTCAGCCAGCTCAAAGACGCGGCGCTCGCCACGCTTGCCATACAGAAAAAGGCCTTCGAGGCGGGCATGTGGCTCAAAGACTCCAGCGCTTACAACATACAGTTTGCCGGCGGGCGGCCTGTACTCATCGACACTCTATCTTTTGAAAAGTATCGGGAGGGGCAGCCGTGGGTTGCATATCGACAGTTTTGCCAGCATTTTCTCGCGCCACTTGCGCTGATGGCATTAAGGGACGTCCGCCTCGGCCAGCTGATGCGGGTGTATATTGACGGCGTGCCGCTGGACCTGGCCTCGCGACTTTTGCCTCTCAAGAGCCGGCTTCGGCCATCCCTCCTCACCCACATATGTCTGCATGCGCGTTTGCAGCGGCGCTGGGCCGACAGATCCGATCAGGCTGCCGTCAGCAGAGAGGGCAATATCTCTCGTCGGGGTTTTGCCGGCATGGTTGACAGCCTGGAAGCGGCCGTGCGCAGGCTCTGCTGGAAGCCGAAAGGCACCGAATGGGCCACTTACTATGAGGATACCAACTACACGCCGGCTGCATTTGCGCACAAGCAGAGGATCGTTGGCGAGCTCATCGAAGCGGCCAGGCCGCAGACCGTGTGGGATCTGGGCGCAAATACCGGCGTTTTCAGCCGCCTGGCGGCTGGGCGTGCGCGGATAGTGGTTTCGTTTGATGTCGATCCGGCGGCCGTGGAGAAAAACTACCTCGAATGTGCCGGCTCTCAAAAGGCCGTCCTCCCGCTGCTGGCCGACCTTACCAATCCCAGCCCGCCACTGGGCTGGAATCTCTGCGAGCGGACCTCACTGATCGAGCGCGGCCCTGCAGATACCGTGATTGCCCTGGCACTTGTTCATCACCTGGCCATTTCCAACAACGTGCCGCTCGACATGATCATGGACTTTTTCGAACAGATATGTGATACGCTTATAGTCGAGTTTGCCCCCAAGGAGGACTCGCAGGTCCAGCGCCTGCTTGCGACGCGTGAGGATGTCTTTCCAGACTATACGCGCGAAGGCTTTGAGGGTGCACTCAGGAGTCGCTTCAAGATATCCAGATGCGAGGAGCTAAGCGAGAGTCGCCGGATAATCTATCTTGCACGCTCGCTGAGAAAGACGGGGTGGTAGCGGACCTTCACTCCGTCGAATCAGCGCCCCTGCGTCTGAGAGAATTACGCAGCCTCACCCGCCCGTCGCCCGAGCGCCGGCGCTGCGCACGGGCAGCCTCGGCCCTTTCTCAAGGTCCAGCAGGACAAAGCGCATCCCGTAATACATATCCTCGACCAGGTACTCCGAGAGCATCTCCGGTGCACCGTCGCCCTGTGCCTGCCATCCCTCCAGCAGGGCAAAGCGTATGTCATGGTACTGTCCGTACGCTATGATGTCGCGCAGGTCGGCCAGCGGCACCACGCGCCAGTCGAGTCCGGCATTTACTGCAATCCACGGGCGCATGCACATGAGCGGGGCGCCTTCGGGAAGCTGGAGGCGAAGGTATTCGCTGAGCTTTCGCTCGTTGACCTGGTTTCGAAGCTCGGTCCTTCTCGGTGAGAGCCTGCTGCCATGCAGGTTCATCATGTAGCCGTGGTACAGCATCCCCGCCAGGACGGCTACGCAGGCGACCGTGATGAAAGCTCTCAGCAGCCTCGCCCGCCGCGGTGCCAGCGTGTCGAGCACCCTCGTGGCAATCCCCTCGATACCCGCCAGGCCCCTTGCCGCGCCCACAGCGAAAAGCGGCATCAGCGGCATCACATACCTGGGAATGCAGGAGATCGTTACCGCCATTATCGCAAAGGGGGCGAAATTCGCCGCCACAAATCCCCACCATCCCATACGCGCCCTCGTGAAAGGAGGGACAAGGAGCCCCGAGATTACAAGAAACCACCCGTAAAACGGCACGAGGGGATAATATCTGGCAAAAAACATCCCCACCGCAAACCGCAGCCACCTCCAGTCAAGGTCCGTTAAGACATCCACCGTTTCTGCTTGCGCCGTGCTGTCGGCTATCTGACGGCGGTGCCAGTCGCTTATGCCCCAGTAGGGCTCCTCCATCCATGTGCCTTCTTCGTTAAGCGCGTAATGGACTTCCATGAAATCCCTGCTGTCGCCGTCCTGTATCCACGTCCAGAAGCTCTCGCGAATGCGTGTCTTGTCCTGGAGCTTGGACCCGAGCGTCCACGCATCGGTGACGCTGCAAAGATACAGAAGGAAAGGCAGAAACACTGCCAGCGCCACTGCCGGCACCAGCGCAGCACGCAGCACCTCCCGCAGTTTGAAAAGACGCTTCGTAACCAGACCATCCGCGACATACCAGAGAAAGAGAAACGCAAAAACCGCAGGCCCTTCCGACCGGCAAAGCCACACAAGTCCGAAAAAAAACCCGGCTGCGACCGCGTACCACCACCCACGCCGACGCCGCGTCAGCCACAGAAAAAGCGCAGCCGTCACAAAGACCGTCACGTACAGCGGCTCACTGCCGGCATAGAGCCGCCAGGCATAGGCCAGCCTGCTCACCGCATAAAGCGTAAGAGAAGGCCACACGGCCGCCGCGCCCGCGGCGAAAAGACCCGTACGGCGGCCGTGAATGTCAGCGGCCAGAAAATATACCGGCAAGACCACCAGAGCGCCCGCGGGTGCCCCCACCAGCCAGAGCGCCCAGTGAATCCGCGACGTCAGCTGCCCGGCCAGTCCGACAAGAAGCGGATGCAGGGGCGGAAAGGCCGTATGAGGCAGGCCGTTCAGGGTGTATCCCCTGCCAGTGACAAGATTGGTGCCGAGGATGTAGTAATATGTCTCATCAAAGCCGACCACACCGCTGAGCCAGAAAGCCAGCCCTCTGGCCAGAAAGCCCACCACTACGCACACCAGCAGTATGCCCGCCGTGCCGCGCCACCCGGGCGCCTGTTCCAGCGGCCCTCCCCGCCATGCATCTGCGAGAACATGGCCATCCAGGCGCGCAAAACTGCCCCTTTCTTCTCCTGTCAATGCCCCGCCCTTGCCTTCCTGAGATCGAAAAGGTGATAATTTTCGTTGTAGTGAAAGGTACCGATGTGATAGGAGGAGAGCTCACCCAGCCTGCCCGAAGCATCCAGCAGGCGGTCCTCGAGAAGTGCGTAGTCGATGCCGTTGGCAGCAGCGTATGTCACGATGCGCCCGGGCGGCGCGATCGGCACCACCCGCCACTCGAAGCCACCCCAGAGCGCCACCCATGGCTTCAAGCACATGAAAGTCGAGCCCGCCGGCAGCACCTCGCCGAGTCGCTCGGCGAGCACGCGTTCGGCCGCCTGGTTTGAGAGCCCGTTGTCCACGTTTGCGGGGCGGTTTCCGGCGAGGTTTATCTCGACCCCATGAAGCAGCATCGCCACAAGTACTACGCCGGCCGCTGCTGCTCCGGCGGCATCACAGCAAGAAGCACAGCGTGGCATCAGCCTCTTGGAAAGGGCCGCCGCGCCCTCCTGCAGACTCACAAGCCCCCTGCCGGCAGCCACGGCAAGAAGGGGCGCCAGCACTACCAGATGCCTGGCAAAGACAAAAAGCGACACAGCCACCAGTAATGATGAGAAAAGCACCGCCGCAACAAGACACCACCAGCGCAGCACCACCGACTCCCGCGGCCCCGTCAAGACTCCCAGGCCGATTACAGCCGCCAGGTACCAGGGAACGATGGATAGGCGTCCCCCGACGAGCCTGCCCAGCCACACGGGCAGCCAGCGTTTTTCAGCAGTCAGTACAAGCGCAAGGCTGCCTGCAGGCACTCCCTGCTCGCCCGCTTGCACGAGGTGGTCGCGCGTCAGGCCCCAGTAGGGATCGGCCATTTGTGTGCCCGATTCGTCGAGCGCATAGTTGATGCGGACAAAAGCCTGCGGGCGTCCGTTCACCGCCCAGTCCCACATGGCCTGGCGGATTCGGATGTTGCTTTCCAGCTTTGCACCCAGCGACCAGCTTCCGCTCCATCGCCGCACGTGTACGAGAAAGGGCACGTGCACTGCGGCCATGACAAGCACCGCCGCCAGGAGCCCCGCGATGTGGCGCCTCTCAAAGAGTCTTTTCGTGAAAAGGCCGTCAAGGATCACCCACGCAAGCAAAAATGCAAAAAGCAGCGGCCCTTCGCTTCTGACAAGTGACGCGGCGCCGAGAAAAAATCCTCCAGCCCCCGCGCGCCACGTCCCGCCACGCCGGGCAAAAAGCCACAGGCACAAAATACCTGAAATCACAAGCGTAGCGTACGTCGGCTCGCTGCCGCCGTACATCTTGGCCCCTGCACCCATTGCTCGCGCCGAGAAAAAGAAGAGCGCAGGCCATACGGCCCCCGCCCCTGCCGCAAGGAGTCCGGCGCGCCTGCCGTAGATGTCTCGCGCCAGCAGCCATACCGGCACCACCACCAGCGTGCCCATTACGGCAGTCACGCTCGATGTCGCAGCATGTATGCCGGACGTTACCAGCCCCGCAATCCCCGTAAACAGCGGATATAGCGGCCCGAAAGCAGTGTGCGGCAGGCCATTGAGGGTATAACCTCCGCCCGAGAGCAGATTTCGCCCGAGGATGTAGTAATAGGTCTGGTCGAAGTCCACAACGCCTCGCTGCCACAGGGCCCACGCGCGTACGATCAGTCCAAGCACCACAAAAAGCAGAATGACCAGCGCCTCAGGCAGGGTGAGGGCTTCGGCCGAGGATTTGCGGTCGCCGTTAATGGACATATCGTTTCTCAAAAGGGTTCACGTTTCCGGCCAAGTACGGCCGAAACAAGCACCAGCGGCATCCGGTGACGGCGAAGGCATATTACAGACCGCCGCAGCACAAATCAAGTGCCCCGCGCACACCGGGCGCAGCACAGAGACCGCACTCTCCGGGTGCTTGCCCATATTGCCACCAGGACAGCGCGCGGGCACTGAAAGAGGCCCGGTCTTGACAATGCCGGTCAATTTGTTACATTTTACTTTCCAGTGGGGAAGTAGCTCAGACTGGGAGAGCGCCAGAATCGCACTCTGGAGGTCGGGGGTTCGAATCCCCTCTTCTCCACCATTGAAGAAAAGGGGCGGGCGATCCCGCCCTTTTTTATTAGGTCCGTGGCAACTGTGCCCGGTGGGTTGAGGTTCTGATGGCGGATTTTCGGGCAAGGGTCGCCGTGATCATGGGCGGGCGCAGCCTGCTGTATGCAGCGCTGGCGGTAGCGCTGGCACTGCGTGTAGCGCGGGCTGTCACGGCAGGTGACGCTCAGGGCTTTTCGGACAGTGACTCCTACATTACGATTGCCGACAACCTGCTGGCGGGAAGAGGCTTTGTGTGGGGCGACCAGCTTGCAGGACGCCCGCCGCTCTATCCGCTCATGATCGCGGCGACGCGCATCACGCTTTTCGGCAGACATTTTCTGCTGCTCTACCTCGTGCAGGCGGTGCTCGGGACACTGACGGTCTATTTCTTCTGGCTTTCGGCAGGCAGGCTCATAGGGCGCGGCGCGGGGGCCTTGACGGCACTCCTGCTCGCGGCTTACCCCTTTCATGTTTATTATGTGGGCACGGTGCTCAGCGAGACTCTTTTCATCTTTCTTGTTTCGGCGGTCTTTATGCTGCTGGTAAAGACCATCGAAGATGGTCGTCTCGGCTGGGCCGCCGGATGCGGGATAATCTCCGGCGCAGCCCATCTGACAAGGCCCTCGGTGCTGGGATTGGTGGTCATCTTCGCCGCCATGGCGGCCTGGCGGCTTAGACCGCCGACAAGGGGCATTTCAGCGGCGGCGCTTCTATTGGGTGCGGCTTTTCTGGCGGCTCTGCCCTGGGGCCTGCGAAATAGAGCCGTTACGGGTCATTTTCTGATATCGACAACCGGCGTAGGCGCTTCGCTGTACGACGGGCTCGGACCGCAGGCTGACGGATCTTCGGACATGAGTTTTCTCAATGAAATGAACGAGCTTGAAGAGATGGACGAGTTTGAGCGGGACCGGTACCTCCGGGATAAGGCTATCGAGACTGGCGCTTCTTCGCCGCTTCGTGCAGGCAGGCTGGCGGTAGTTAAGGCGTGGCGCTTCTGGACGCCGGTTCCCAATGACCCGTCATTTCGCACGCCGCTTTACGTGGTAGTTAGTCTTCTTGCGGTGGCGCCGGTATACCTTCTGGCGCTGGCCGGGCTTGCCGGCCGTGTGGTCAAGCTCGAACGGCTCTTGACAATTGCGGCCGCCCCGCTGTATTTTACACTCTTGCACATGGTATTCGTAGGCTCGACGCGCTACAGGGCACCTGTAATGCCCTTTGTGATGATGATCGCGGCCGCCTGGGTGGCGATGATGGTCGAGGACCCGGCGCAGAGGACGACTGAGCATTGAACGCTAAGGACCAGAAAGACGATTTTCCTGACATGCCGGAAGATCAAGTCGCCGCCTCCAAAAGGCTCGAGCGACGGCGGCTGACGCTGCCGTTCAGGATATTTCTCGCTCTGCTTTTGACAATGACCGTCATCTTCCTTGGCGGGTATCTTTTCTACGTCTGGTGGCTTGCTGAGCCTGAAAACGTCCGATCCTTCGCCGAGAGCAAGCTTGCGCCGCTTTTCCCCGGCAAGACCGTGACAGTGGGTGCGGCTGATTTCAGCCTGCTGACCGGACTCGAGCTCTTCCAGGTCACGGTCACAGATGAGCAGACCGGCCTGGATGTCGTCAGGCTCAACCACGTACACGTTGATTTCTATCTCGGCCGGATCACAAGGCCGACGCTTCTGATCAGGAACGTCGTGGCCGAGGACCTCTTTGTGGATCTCGTGCGCGACAGCGATGGACACTGGAACCTCACCCTGCCGGAACCTCCCGAAGAAATCGAGCGCAATCCCTTCGCCACTCCACTCAGCATCAGCCTTCGGGGTGCGTTTGTGAGTGTGGATGACCAGTATGGCGAGTATGCGGTGTCTTTTCCGGTCAGCAGGGCGAGCGCTTTCTGCGCCGACGAGCGGCTTGAGTCATGGCGCGCGAGCATTGACATGGGCGGCGGGCTCCTCGGAGAGTGGCTGGCGCAGGCCGAATGGAACATGGCCGAAAGGTGGCTCTCGGCCGAGCTGAGGGTCATGGACATCGACATCGGCAAGGGACTCAGAACCCGCATACCCGTCAGGGCAAGACAGGTATACGACAGGTTTGAGCCTTTCGGCCTTGCAGACGTGGATGGAGTTGTAAGTTTCAACGACGCTGACGGGTGGAAATGGCGTCTGGACACGTTGATCAAGGAAGCGGGCGGGCGCTTTCACAGGTTTCCCGTGAGAGGTTCGGGCTTCGAGGGAAGGGCCTCCTTCACGCAGGACGGGGTGGACTTTTTTGAAATAGCGGGCGAGGGCTCGGGCGGGGAGGTCTCGGTCAGCGTAGTGACCCGGGGCTACGGCAGAGAGGCGGCGGTGGAGGCATGGGTGGAGGCTTCGGATGTCGAGGTCTCACATGAGATTATGGAAGCCCTTCCGGCAAACGTAAGGCGCGTCGTTGATGAGTTTAGCCCGCGAGGGACCGCACATGCCACCGTGGAGGTAAAGCGCCCCAGCGGGCCGGAAATGCCCTACGATATCGCCATGGTCCTTGAGCCGGCCGGCATGAGAGTGTCGTATGACATGTTTCCCCTGGAGCTTCACAATGCCACCGGCAGGATCACATACGCCGACAATACGGTAACCGTGTCAGACTTCACAGCCCGGCGCGCCCAGATGCAGGTCTTTGTCTCGGGCACTGTCGGACAGGTCGATACCGCCCCGTCGCTCAATATGCGCGTAGTGACGACCTCCGTACCGCTCGTTGAGGAGATCCGGTCTCTGCTGCCCGAGGGGCCAGGAGAGTTCTGGAACGAGTTGAACCCCTCCGGGAGCGTCGACACAGAGGTCATAGCGCGCAAGAGACCAGACGAGGATCTGTCGCTATCGATCAACACATCCCTGAGGGATGTCTCGGTGAATTATGATGGCTTTCCCCTGCCGCTCAGTAACGGGCAGGGGGAGTTTGCCGTCGTTGACGGGATCTTCAGCAGCACTGACGGCATTACTTTCCAGCGTGGTGGCGGCACAGTCAGCATCGCCGGCCGGGCCGACACGGCAACGGGCGAGGCCGACCTGGAGATAAACGCGAGAACAATGACCTACGACAGGGAGCTGGAAAGCGCCATGCCGGGCGAGTGGCAAGACAGACTTGCTCCTCTCGGGTTGGCAGGCCTGGTGGACACGGCTATCTCGCTTAAGAGAGACCACTTAGGACAAGTCGATCTCGTAGACATGCGCGCGCAGCTCAGCCACGCCCGCTTGAGGCCGGACATTGCCCCGCTCGGCATCGCCGCCGAGAGGGCGTCCTTAGCGTACACGCCGGATTCCCTGGATGTGCTGGGTCTGGAAGGGTGGCTCTTTCCCGACAATGCGGCGGTCCTTTTGCCGTTTGCACGACTTGGCTACCTGGCGCGCCCGCCGACGAACATATCCGCGACTGGAGGTGTGATAGCCGCTGAGGACGGCCATCGCTGGGAAATCGGGTTCGACGCGCGCAATCTCTTTGTCGATGCGGCGCTCTTGCAGGGACTGCCGGCAAATCTCAGCGAGCTGCTGCGGGAAATAGAGACTGCCGGCCTTATGGACGTGCGCGGCCGGGCGTCAGAGAGCCGGCTCGATGATGCGCGGGAGACCTCATTTTCGATATCGGCCGACTGCCGGGGTCTCAGCCTCGTGGCCGGCGCCGACTTTTCAAGGGTTCACGGACACATCAACCTCACCGGCTCGATCATAGACGGAGATGTCAGATTTGTCGGCAGGGGAGATCTCGAAAGCCTCATCCTCGACAGGCGGCCGCTTTCGGGGACTGGTTTTGTGTTTGAAAAGACGGCCGACAGGGTGCTTCTGCACGAGATCCAGACAGTGGCGCTCGGCGGGACTCTCATGGGCAGCGGCCATTTCGGGATAGAAAACGCGCGGGGTTATGCCTTTTCCGTGGCATTCAGGGACCTGGCGCTTGACACCATGCTCAAGGAAATGCTCAACTTCGAGCGCGAGGGCTTGCGGGGCAAAATGACCGGTAGCCTCGATGTAGCCAGCAGTACGGGCGCTTCGGCCGACATCATCGGCAGGTGCGACGCGGTCATTACCGAAGGTGCCCTCTGGGAGGTGCCGGTGGTGCTGGCCATATTCCATGTGCTGAACCTGCGCATACCTGAGCGGGCCCAGTTTACCGAGGCTCGTCTGCGCAGCGAGGTCGCACGCGACACCATCCTGGTGCGGGAGTTTTCGCTCGCAAGCGATCCGGCAACGATATTCGGCGAGGGCCAGATCACATTTGACGGCAAAGTGGACATGAC
>SLPQ01000233.1 GCA_007131925.1 Candidatus Brocadiia bacterium
CCTGACGCGCAAGGGCTGTCAAGTAGGATCACCGCCAGGGTGCGCCTCACATACATGTGACTGCAGGAATTGCGACACTTTGCGAGAGGCGCCCTTTCGCCGCTTGCTCGGGAGGCTTCTTCCCCTGCGACAGGAGAGTGCGCCTGGCGAGGGTTTTCTCACCCTTTCGCCCTCCCGAATGCCCTCACCGTCTGGTGTGTCTGTGCGTCTCCTTATGAAGACATGCTTCGTCACATGCCTGTCGATAGCCGTCAAAGCCGGGTGATTCGATGCTTTTGAGAGCGCCATCTTCGACAAAGTACATGAGAAAGTCTATACCGGCCGCCTCTGCGGCAGCCAGTATAGTCTCTTCCTTTCCTGTAACAGAGAGCGCCGTGGCCCACGCATCGGCATGTGCGGGGTCCGCAGCTATGACCGTCACCGAGGCCGGGCCCTGGGCAGGCCGGCCGGTGCGCGGATCGATGATGTGGCTGTAGCGGCGACCCTCTATCTCGTAAAACTGCTGGTAGTTGCCGGAGGTGACGACTGCCTGGTCGCACACAAGAATCGTCTCGGCAATCTGCGAAGTGTCTCGCGGGTCTGTTATGCCGATGCGCCAGCCGCCGCCCTGCGGTCCGCCACCAGCAAAGACACCGTCGCCGCCGGCATTTACAAGCCCGTATGCAACGCCGCTTTCGACCAGCAGTCGCGCCGCTTCGCCGGCGATAAAACCTTTGGCCACGCCACCCAGGTCGATCTCCACCGAGTCAGTATGCCTGCGGACGGCCCCGTCGACAGAGTCGATCGAGAGAGCCTGCCACGATACATCGCCGAGCATCCGGCTGATCTGATCGTCGCCCGGTACGACGCCTGCTTCTGCTGACTCCTTCCAGAGCCGTACAAGAGGACCGACGGTAACGTCAAAGGCGCCCCGCGTGAGCTTTGAAACCTCGGCAGCCTTGAGGAGCACTTCGACGGTTGCGTCATTGACGATGAGACGTTCCCCGGCGGCAGCGCGGCTTATCCTTGATACATCGCTGTCGGGCTTAAATCGCGAAAGCAGTCCTTCGAGCCTGTGGACCTCGCTGGCGGCAGCTTCGACGGCCTCCCGCAGCGCTTCAACATCCAACCCGCCCGCCTCTATCGTCACAAAGGTACCCATGGCGTTGAAGGTCTTTCTCACCGTGGGTGGCCCAGGTCTGGGAGCGCGGCGCAGCAAGAGCGCTGCACCGAAAAGGGCGACAAGAAGCGCAAAGGCAAGAGGCCTTTTCCAGCGCTGTGCCATGGAGCGCTCCCGTTCGAAAAGCTGCAGCGTCATGCAGCCGGCGAGCCACCCTCGCCCGGCCACACTGTTTCGGGCGAGTCCGTCGGCGGCAGTTCGGCCGCCTCGTCGCCTTGAGGAGCATCCGGTGGCGGGGGCGCCGGAGCGCGCACTCCAGTACCGCGCACAGATACGAAGACCGTGCCCTGGTCGGTGGAAATGAGTGTATTAAGGCGCGTCTGGCGCGTGATGGCGCGCAAGGCATCGATCAGGGACATCTCATGTCCCGCAAGGGTGACTGACGGCAGCTCGGCAATGTCGCTGTTGACAACGATGTGCACGCCGCTCATGCTGGAAAGGTCTGCAATTGCATCCATGAAGGGAGTGTCTTCGAATGCGAAGCTGACCTCGTCCCATGGCCGTCCGCGAGATGAAAAGTCAAGCCCGGCGACCCTGAGATCCCTTATCTCGGCATCAGGCGCAAAGTATATGGCCTCGTTGAGCACGGCATAGTCGATGCCGGCTTTTCTCGCAACCCACGCGATGATGCTTTCAGCGGACATATCCGAGACCGCCAGGCTCACTGTTATCCTGTCGGAGACCTCGGGCGAGACCACGAAGTTCACCCCTAAAAGGGCCTCCAGCGACTCGGCGGTCTGTACCACCTGGCGGCTGCGCAGGTCAAACTTGTGCGGTCTGGCCAGGACCTCCCGGAAATGAGGCAGCCATGTCCTCTCGGCTCTTGCCCGCATGGTGGCAGCACGCCTGTCGAGCTGGCGCCTTGCCGCCTCGTCCATCCTGTTTCGCGGCGCGATAAAAACCGCCTCGTCCTGCACGACCCACTCGAGGCCCACGGCGCGGCTGACCCATGTTATGATGCTTTCATAAGACATGTCGGTCATCCTGATGGTGAGCTTGCGAGACCGATCAACGCCTCCGATTTCTGAGTCGAGGATGATGTTGATCTGAGCGTCAGCGGCTATCTCCCTGATCAGGTCGCCCAGGGCCATTTCTCTGAAGTTATAGGTGTTTTTCTGCCCAAGCGCCACTTCTATGCGCTCGCGCCACTCCTGCGCACCGGCGACAGCGACGCCGGCCAGCAAGACCAGGACCACAATGAAGGTATGCCTCTTGATGTTCATCTGCTCTACCCCCGAAAACAAGACCCGCATTACGGCCTCGCACAGATGCGGCAGGCCGCCCGCCACTATCATAGTATAGCAGGATTTGCCTCAAATCTCCATTATCATGCGCTCAATCGCCGCCGGCAGTCACAACACCGCCCGAGGTGCACGAGTACCTGCCTTCAGGAGCCATTGACCGTTACAACCGCCGACCCGGCTATATGCCCCTTCCTGAGATCTTCAACGGCACGGTTTATCTCGTCAAGCGAGTAGACCGTCACCTCCGTTTTGACTGAAATCTCCCTCGCCAGGTTCATGAATTCCTGCGAATCCCGGCGCGTCAGGTTTGAGACCGACCGCAATGTCCGCTCACCCCACAGCTTCTCATACGGAAACGCCGGGATATCGCTCATATGGATGCCCGCACAGACCACAACTCCTCCCCGGCGTACTGCTGTGAGCGCCTCCGGTACCAGCTCGCCGACAGGCGCGAAAATTATGGCCGCATCGAGCTCGCGGGCAGGTCTCTCGTCGCTGCCGCCTGCCCAGGCGGCGCCCATGGCCAGCGCGAAGTCCCGGCCTTGTGTGTCTCCAGGGCGCACGAAGGCATAGACCTCCTGCCCGTTATGAAGCGCCACCTGGATCAGGATGCTCGCCGACGAGCCGAATCCGTAAAACCCGATGCGCTTTGTGCCAGGACCTGTCATGCCGCCGGAGCCGTCCGGCTCCCCGCATCGTGTAAGCTTGTATGCCCTGTATCCGATCAGACCCGCGCAAAGAAGCGGCGCAGTCTTGGCCGGCGTACACTCCTGCGGCAGCGCCACCGCGAAGCGCTCGTCTGCCACACACATCTCTGCAAAGCCGCCGTCAATGTGAAAACCCGTATACCGGGCCTGGTCACAGAGGTTTTCGTATCCGCCACGGCAGTAGCGGCACTCGCCGCAAGCCCCTCCAAGCCATGGAACACCCACACGCTGACCATCGCGAAAACCGCGCGCTCCGGCACCCGACTCGACAACCCTCCCCACGACCTGATGGCCGAGGACAAGCGGCTGCTTCGGCGGGGGCAGCTCACCGTCAATTATGTGCAGATCCGTGCGGCAGACACCGCATGCATCCACCTTCAAGAGGACCTCCCCATGGCCCGGGCGAGGCCCGCTGATCTCCCGTACGACAAGCGGTGTGGCCGGTCTTTCCAGGACTGCTGCCTTCATGCAACAGACTCCTCAGTTGGCCTGCAGGCCGCGCGCCTCTGGAAGCAGGCGCTCATGCCTGGTCCCTCAGCGTCTCCCAGAGCGCCATGATGTTTTCGACCGGAACGTCCTTCGGGATGGCGTGCGAAGGGGCGGCTATGTAGCCGCCGCCCGCGCCAATTTCCCTCAAGATGCGGAGAACCTCCCCGCGCACCTCTTCGGGCGTGCCGTAGGGCAGGAGCCGCTGCACCGAGATGCCGCCGCAAAATGCCAGACGCCCCTTGTACCGTCTGGCCAGCGCAAACGTATCCATGACATCAGGCTGAAACGGATTGAAAATATTCAAACCAATCTCGACCAGCTCATCGAAGAGCTCGTCAACCTTGCCGCAGGAGTGTATGTAAACCATCCGCCCGGCATCTCGAACCTGCCCATACATGCGCGCAATACGCGGCTTGATGAACTTTCGCCACAAAGTCGGGCCCATTATCAGACCCCTCTGGTGCCCCCAGTCGTCGCCGAAGAGGACCGCGTCGATCGGATGCTCGAGCACCCTCGCCACGTATGCCATGTTCCACTCGCAGATGGCGTCCATCAGTTCGTGCACAAAATCCTCATGCCTCAGCATGTCGACCAGGAGGTTTTGCATGCCCCTCATGGTCCATGCTCGCTCAAATAGAGAGAAACCCACGTCACATACGAGAAAGCGGTCCTTTCCACGCTCTATCGAGTCGGCGATTTGCTCAAAGCGATGCTCATCCGTGGGATCAGGCCAGGTGCAGCCCTCGAGAGTGGGCAGAGAAAGCGGCATTTCGCAGGGGTTGCCGATGTCCCGGTCGACTGTACGATCCCAGAGCACCCCAAACTCATCACGAAAAAAGCCGGGCCGCTCTTCACTCATGCCGTCCATGCCGACGTCACATACGTCATAGAGATGGTTGCCGAGGATTTCCTCGATGTCCCCATGCCCGACATAGTCAGCAAAGCTCTGCCGCGCCGGTCCGGTCATCGATATCTGCCAGGGAACAAAGTCTGTCTCTTCGAACTCGAGCGCCTTTATCACCCGCTCGCGTCTTGTCATACTGTTGCTCCTATTGTGCTGTGAACGCCGCCCGCAGCACACATTGCATGTGTTGTCACTGACCCGCAGGGGCTGCAAGACCATTCAAGCAAGCCTCGATTTTACGGGGCTTCGTGGATGATGCAACAGGCCTGCCGATCGACTCCTGAGCGGTCTCATCCCGCACGAAAAGCGCTCCGGTACCGGCTGGGCATGCCGCCCGCGCGCATGATTGACCAGCGCGTGCTGTCGGCAGGCTGCCTTCCACGTCAAGTATCCGGGCGGGAAACATCACAATGTGCGCTGCTTTTGTGCGCAGAACAAGCCCGGTGTGCCGGATCCAGCGGGCGGCGCAGCCTCTCCTCGAGGACCACAACATAGCGGCGAAGTATCCGCTTTTCGCGGCCTGTCTTCTGGTCCAGGAGGTTGCGAAGGCGCCCGGCCGCTCTTCTGGCGGCATCATCGGGGCTGACGTCGCGGGCGGCTTTCATGGCGTGCCTACCCGGAGCCTGTCTTGTCGGGCCAGGGGCACAGGCGGCTGACAGGGCATTCCGGGCAGCCTGGCTTCCTGGCGGTGCAGATATTTCTGCCGTGAAAGACCATCAGATGCGACCACAAGGTCCAGCTGTCCTCGGGCACGATCGTCTGCAGATCTCTTTCGATCTTGTCCGGATTTGACTCTCTGGAAAAGCCAAGTCGCCCTGCAAGGCGCTTACAGTGGGTGTCCACGATGATGGCCTGGCCGTCGAAGCAGTTTGCGATAACTACGTTTGCGGTCTTTCTGCCGACGCCGGCCAGTCTGGTGAGGCTGTCGATGTCGGAAGGGATCTCTCCGTTGAATTTTTCGACAATGTCGGCCGCCATCGAAAGAAGGCTCTTTGTCTTGTTGCGGAAAAAGCCCGTCGAGCGGATCATCTCCTGGAGCTCAGCCTCGTCGGCCCCGGCCAGTGATGCCGCGTCGGGATATCTCTTGAAGAGTGCGGGGGTGACCATGTTCACCCGCTCATCCGTGCACTGGGCCGCAAGCATCGTGGCTACAAGCAGCTCGTATGGACCGGAGTGATCGAGCGTGCAGCGAGCCTCCGGATAACGTTTTTTGAGGACGCGGCAGATCTCGATGGCGCGGTGCTTCTTTTCTTCGAGGCTTTCCATAATATCTCCATGGAGTGTTGCTTAGACAAAAGCGGCCAGTCTTGACGCATCGAGCGCAGCTAACAGGCTGCGCAGCAGCGATAACAGCACGATCTGGCCCGGGACGGTTCCAGCGGCCAGTGCCACGGCAAGTGGCATCCGCGAGCCGCCCAGAATTGTTCTCAATATCGAAAAATGCGCCACGGCCAGCAGCGCCACAAGCCCTGCTCCGGCAGCGACTGACTCTATTATTATGAGCGGCTCGGAAGGTCTCCTGTTCAATAGATATCCGGCCGCGCACGCCATCACTATCACAGCCGCCGATGAGCATCCAGCCAGGGCTCCGCCGCCTCTTTCATGCCTGAATGTGCCGTAGAAGAAGAGCACGATGAAGGGTGCCGCGAAAAGCCCGGCCTGCATGCCCAGTGAAAATCTCACCGCTGCGTTTGCGCTCCAGATGCCGAGAAAGCCGGCAGCTGCGTCTGCTGCAAAGAGCACCAGCGCGCCAACAGCCGCTGCAGCAAACCCGCGCCCGGGCATGTCCCGCCGCTTCCTGCCACGCACCAGAAAGACCGCCAGTCCTGCGCAGATACCCACATACAGACCGGCGCAGCGCGCACAGCAGGGCATGGTGGTCCCGCCGGCCGAGAGCGCCCGGCCGGGAATCTGATGGCACAATCCATGAAACATGTAACGGATGATATCCACTCGCGCTCCTGAGGGCGGGCCAGGCAGCTGCAGAAACTATCATATGCAGTGGCTGCCACGTGCACAAGGTCTCTCATTCGGCTCGGCAGAGGTCCAAAGCCGCATTTTTTCTTGCTTGGCGGCGAATTTCCTTGACAGATTTCCTCGCTGCTTCTATATATTCAGTCCGCTTTTTCGTCTTGATCGTTTATTCATTATTCCGTAGTGACCCTTTTCGAGGAGGTAGATGCGTGACAAAGGCAGATTTGGTGGACGCAGTGGCAAAGCAGACCAACATGTCCAAGAGCCAGGCGGATGCAGCGGTCAACGCCGTGCTTGATGGCATCAGCAAGGGCCTCAAGAAAGAAAAAGAAGTAAGGCTGGTGGGCTTCGGGACCTTCGAGGTGCGAAACAGAAAGGCACGCACCGGAAGAAATCCTCAGACCGGCGACAAGATCAAGATCAAGGCATCCAAGACCGTCGGCTTCAAGGCGGGTAAGGCCCTGAAGGACACCGTCTGACGAGCACCTGAGAGAGACCGAGCAGTGATCGCCTCAAGACATGAGGATGCCACTTGCAAAATGAAGGGTGACAGGGGGTGCCAGCAGGGGGCCCGAAGGCTTAGGCGGCGGCCGATCGTGCTTCGGGGCCTGTGGTAATGCGCATCTTAAAAGGGGGGAGCGCCCGTTTGCGGCGTCTCCCCTTTTGCATTTTACTCAGCGTGCGCCCTGTCCCATCACCTGGCAGATGATGTCCCGGTGGCGCGCCGGCACGTCAAAATCAAGAAGCACTATCTGCTGCCACTGCCCGAGTGTCAAGCCGCCGCTTAGAAATGGTATCACAAGGGACGGCCCGACCAGGGATGCACGCAGGTGGCTGTGGCCGTTGCCGTCCTGCCAGCGCTCGTTGTGCGCATAATCAGCCCCTTTCGGCGCCAGCTTCTCAAAAAGGTCCGCCATGTCCGACACAAGGCCCGGCTCGTATTCCACCGTCGTCAGTGCGACCGTGGCGCCAACGGCAAAAAGCACCACCGAACCCACCGAGAGCCGGCTTGTGGCGACAAGTTTTTCAACACGATCAGTGATATCGATGACGTCAAAACCCTCGCTTGTATCGACTGCGATTATCTCGGTACTTATCTCCATCGATATCTCCCTTGCCGTCGCGCACATTTGCCCGCGGCAGTTTAATGAGTTATACTCATTGTACGGTATGCGCGTGAAGCGCACTACCGGTGGCTTTATCGGCCTGCCGGCCGCGGCGTCTTTAGCCTCGGGAGACCGACAATGACTGCAGCCGGTGCTTCAAACGGCGCATCGAAAGGCGCACACCTGGTGATCGCTGACATACTGCCTGCGATGAATGAGATAGCTTCAAAACTGCCAGGGGGCGGCCCGGCACTGCTTGAAAACATGCTCAAGATCGTCCTCTGCGGCTGGGTCGATAGAGCCGTCAGCGGCAAAAGCTGCGAGAGTTATTACGAGGCTGTGTCTGCCTGGGTCACAGGGGAAGGCGTCCAGCCGGGCCGGGTCAAAAGGTCAGAGAAAGCGCGCATTCACGTGACTGTTGACGAAGACGACTGCTCCTATGCAGCCCCCTGCCGTGCACTGCGAAAAGAGGCCGACAGCGCCATATGCGTGCGCAAGGTCGTATGCGAGCAGGCGGTTTCCCAAATGACGGGAGGTGCAGCGGCGGGCATTCTCCTGGATGTACAGGAGGGCGGGTGCTGTGTCTTCGAGATCTTTCCCGTCAGCGCGGAGATGCTCAAGCCAGTAGATCGTGTCAGCCGTGACGCCGCGAACACCTCCCGCCGGTACATGCTTGCAAAGTCCCGGCTCAGTGATGTCGAGACCCACTACAGGGCGATTCTCGAGGCGACCGCCAGCGCCATATTGGTGCTGGATGAGTCTCTCAGGGTCACCTATATAAACCCTCGCGCCAGGGGCGTTTTTGCCGTCACAGAGGATAATGCGGTTGGGAGGCGCTTCGAGAGGGGCTCGGTCTTCGGGGCTATAGGCGACCTGTGTCTCGATGTGGCCGACAAGCTTAACGGATGGGAAGGCGAGACAACGATAGAAAACCGCGAAGGCGAGCGGGTCCATAACATCTACCACCTGCGCCTCTCCCGCTTCAAGAGCCCCGGTTCAGGCGAGAGGGAGATATTGCTGGTCCTCGAGGATGTTACGCGCGAGGAGCTGCTTCGCAGCGAGCTGGCCAACCAGGCGCGCAGGCTCGAGGTAGCGGTCAACGAAAAGACCGGCGAGCTTCGCGAAGCAAACGTACGCCTGCGAGCGCTCGCACAGACCGACTCCCTGACAGGTCTTGCAAACAGGAGGATGTTTGACCAGATCCTTCAGAAGGAACTCAAGCGAGCCCGGCGGATGGGCCACGATGTCGGTGTAATTCTGGCCGACATCGACGGCTTCAAGGCGGTCAATGATATCTGCGGACATAATATCGGCGATGAGGTGCTTGGAAACGTGGCTTCAATCCTCCTTCAGAGCGTCCGCGAGACCGATACCGTGGCACGTTGGGGAGGAGATGAGTTCATTGTGCTGCTTCCGCATGCCGGTACCAGTGAGTGCGCCACGGTAGCAGGCCGCATCAGCGATATGGTCAACAAGGAAAAATGCACCATGGCCGATGTTGAGATACCTCCAATCGGACTGTCAATAGGATGGTCAAGCAGCACCCGGGATGATCCTGCAGCGCTCATAGCCGCCGCTGATAGAATGATGTATGACGAAAAGGCCAGGCGCAAGGCAAAGGCCTCACGTGAAGCAGACTGATAAAAACAGCCCCCCCTGCAGACCCCGCTCTGTGCTTTTCATGCCGCACATGGACGTGCTTGCACACACCGGACGCAGCCTTCTGGTGGCTTGTGCTCTGAGGCAGATGGGCATAGAGGCCGCCTTTGCAGGCGCCGGCAGGTATGCGGGCCTGCCTGCCGAAGAGGGTTTTGCCGTTTATGACCTGCCAGAGATGAGCGCCGCTGAGCTTGTAAAGCAAAGCCGCAGAGGCAGGCGCTGGCCCTTTCACTCGGCTCGACAGCTGCGTCCCTTTGTCCTTGCGGAGGTCGACCTCTTGCGGCGGCTGAAGCCGCGTCTCGTGGTCTTCGACCACCGCTATACCGCAGGCATGTCCGCTGAGATAGGGGGGCTGCCGCGCGTTTCTATAACAAATATCTGGTGGACGCCGTGGGACGCGACCGGGATGGGCCTTGCCGAGACACATCCGCTTTTTGCAGCGGCACCCCGCCTTCGCTTCATACGGCGCCTGTGGGGTGCGCACCGTCTCGGCAATCATATGGCCTCTGTGATGTTTTCCCGGTGGATAAGACCGTACAACACGGTACGCGCCGAGTACGGCCTCCCACCGCAGGAGTCGATACTGGACCTTTTCAACGGGGAGGCCGTCATACTGCCGGACGTAAGCGAGCTTGCACCGGCGCGCTCTATGCCGGCGCACGCGCACTACGTAGGTCCGCTCGTGTGGGAGCCGGCCGGCGAGCTGCCCGCCGAGGTGGCAGAGATGGAGGACTTTGTCTACGTGTCGATGGGCTCATCGGCCGATCCGGCCGTCTTCGACACGGTTGTCGAGGCGCTCGGCCTGCTCGACAATGTGCGCGCGGTAATCACTACCGGCGGCGTGCGCTCGCCTGATGAGTTTGCCGGGCTGCCGGGCAGGATTGCTTTTTACGAGTTTCTCCCTGGCAGCCTGGCGGCCGGGCGCGCTTCAGCGGTCGTATGTCAGGGCGGCATAGGCACCATCTACCAGGCGCTCTCCGTCGGCAGACCGCTGGTGGGCATACCTTTCATGCCAGAGCAGGAGGTCTATGGCATAGGCGCGGTGGCAAAAGCCCACGCCGGTATAGCGCTCTCACCCTTCGGCCTGAGCGCACCGCAGCTCGCCGAGGCGATCCTCGCAGTGACCGCCGACGAGCGTTTTCGGCTGGCCGCACGAGCACTCCAGGACAAAATAGACATCCGACTGGGTCCGGCAAGGGCGGCCGCCGTAATCCGAGACCTGGCAGGCTCTTGAGAAGGCGCGCGCTGCCGTGCCCCATGCGGCGCACCGAGCTTATCGCTTTGCAAGCCTCTTGAGAAGCGAGATATTCACCTGATCGCACTTGCGCCTGCCGCACATGCCCTTGGGCGTTTCGAGTATCTTCGCCACCGTCGCAAAGTCACCGTCACGCATGATGCGCCTGAAGGCCTCAACGCCCATGTGTCCCCTGCCGATGTGCTCATGTCTGTCTACCCTGCTTGCCAGGGGTGCCTTGGAGTCGTTGACATGGATAGCCCGGACTCGCGCGAGCAGACCGAGCGAGGTAAGCGTTTCCTTGACATGCCGGTAGCCGCTCGGCTTCGAGATATCGTAACCCCCCGCAAAGATGTGTGAGGTGTCGAGGCAGACTCCAAGTCGTCCCCCGCCGCCGGCTTCGTCGATTATGTCGGCAATATGCTCGAAGGATGAGCCGAGCGCCGTGCCGCTGCCGGCGGTGGTCTCTATCAGGATGCCCCCCTGCGGTACCTTTTCGAAGACATCGACGAGCATCGCGGCGGCCCTTTCGATGCCCCGCCGGCTGCCGCTTCCCATGTGGTTTCCGGGGTGGAGGACGAGCCAGCCTATACCATAACGCACGGCATACTCCAGCTCGCCGACGAGAGAGTCGCGCGACTTGCGGTAAATGTCGCGCTCGGGGCTGGCCGGGTTTACAAGGTAGGAGGCATGGGCGATGACCTCCCGGACTCCTGAGGCCGCGCGCGTCTCGTGAAACTTCGCAACGAGATCGTCGGTCACCTCAGCGAAGCGCCATTGGACATTGCTCTTGACGAATATCTGCAGCGCGTTTCCGCCCACCTTGCGCAGCCGGTCAAATGCGCGCCACGCTCCCCCCGCTATGGACATGTGAGCACCCACAAGAGGGGCGCTCTTGGGCTTGACTTTTGCTGCCATTGTCTCAGCCATGATGCTTGAGGACGCCGCTGCGCACGCAGTCAGCCGAGATTCATGCACGGCAGAGAGCTATGTGACATGTCTGTGAAAGCGATAGCCTACGCCGCGCACGGTTTCTATCACATGGCCCCGCAGGTCGCCGAGCTTTGCCCGCAGGCGCCGTACGTGCACATCCACAGTGCGCACCCCTCCTATGTAATCGGATCCCCACACGCGGTCGAGCAGTACGTCGCGCGTGAAAGGCTTGTCGGGATTTGAGACCAGAAAACGCAGCAGTTCGTGCTCCTTATAGGTGAGATTTACGCGCTGTGCGCCACGTGTCACCTCGTACCGGTCAAAGTCTATGACGACTTCGCCGAAGTCGAGCCTGTTCCAGCCACTGCCGCGACGCTCGGCCATAAGGGCCTCGATCCGCAGGACCAGCTCCTCGCGCCTCAGCGGCTCAAGCACAAACTCATCCGGCCGCACCGCCGAAAGCCCCTCGGCAGCGTCTGCAGCACTCACAACAGCCAGAACCGCCAGCGACTCGAAACCGTTCATGCGCCTGAGAGCCGGTGCTATCGGCAGCCCCCCACGGCCGAGTGCATACAGGTCCACGATCACAAGGTCCGCCGGTGATGCCAGAATGATATCAGCCGCGGCCACCTCGTCGGTGGCAAAGTCCCACCTGTAACCGCGCGGGGCAAAGACCTCAACGTAGAGCTCATGGCGCGCAGGCTCGGTAGCTATGACGATCCTGTACACTGCAAGTACCGCCTCTGTTATGGCCCGGCAGGCATTCTGCGAATCCTGAGAAAATATAACCGGCGGGGCCCGTTGTTCAAGCAATTTGCCTGCTGAGCGCGCTGTGCGGCGACGTCTCCGCAGGAGCGGGATATATTGCTTGAGCTGGCGGATTTGCCACTCCGGCCATGAGCGGCACTTGAGGCGCGGCCGCGCCCCGGGCGCAAAGGGCTCGGGCTGACCCCCCGGGCTGGCCGGTCGTCACCGCTGCAAAGTGGCCTCGAGAAGCTGTGCCTTGCGATTGACAAATATCCATGAGGCAAGATTGGATATGAGCCCTGTTGCAAGCCACAGCAGCATACCCTCAGGATGCAGAAAGGCGCCGGCAAAGCACAGAAAAATCAAAGGCGTAACAAGCCACGGAATAGACCGGTAAGCAAGCTTAGACAGCGGGCCCAAACGCAATATGGTGTATTCATATCCTTGAGGATCCTGTCCGTGATGATCCTGCTTTGGCTCTGCCTGGGCGGTCTTGAGCGCCAGCCATGCCTCCATAGTCGCTGCGCTACTGAGACTGTACGAGCCAAAAAAGCATAGGCCGTCCCAGCAACTTCCTCCCAGAAGACGTATTTTCCGCCCGTGTGTACTATCGCGGCGATAATGACGACAGTTAGAAGTAGAAGCAAAAAAACCAGCATGGCCAAAGACAGGAAATAGTAAAAAACGCTGTATCTCAGTTCTCGTTCACATTTTCTGCGCAGTTCATCACAGGTGAGATGTCTATCCTGGGCGCTCTTTTCCCTTCCCGCAAACTCACGATGATAGTGGATATAGCGCTGGTTATGAGGCCGAAAAGAGCCATCGCAGTCAGAAAAGTCTGCCGGGCAGGCTCAGCCATAATCCAGAAGCGCACTGCTCCATACGACACGGCGATCAGTGCGCCGATGTTCACTGCGCGCACGGTGCTTCTCAGTTTCACGTACTCCTGCAGCTCGGTGAACGTTACGTCGGATGCATTGAGCTCATTATGAGCTTTTTCCCACATCTAACGCCCCTTGTGCCTTAAAGTGCCACTGGCCTTTCCGGGATTTCTGCCTCTGCCCGATCAGCCGGTTATAAACCGTCCAAGCCACCTTTTCACGCTGAGGCGCCCGCCTGAGCAACGTCGAAATGACGAAAGCCGCTATCAGGCTTAAGAGCGGTATGGCTGGAAGCACCAGGAGCATGACAAGTGCGTGCCTTTTGAATCTGCCCATGTCGGTTCACCACTGAAATATCGAGCACAGCTGAGAGACACTGCCTCGCATGGGTTGAGCAGTCGAAGCTGCGTATCGCGGAGGGCTTTTCAAAGGTGTGCGGCCAGCGCGGGCTCTCGTCTCTTCTGGCAAATGTAACGGCAAATCTGTCTCGTGCAAGCAAATTGTCCACAATAGTGGAGGGCCGGGGCGCACTTTGAGGGCACGCCAGCGTGACCAGGCAACATTGATCATCCGAAGCGCTTGAAGAATGGGCACCCTCGCCGTAAAATCGATAAGCTGACCGTCACACGGCGAGGAAAAGGCTTTTTTTCAGGTGCGTATCCGCAGCCATGCCAGAGAAAGACTATTACAGCGTGCTCGGTGTCAGCGAAAGCGCCGGCGAGGACGATATTCGCAAGGCCTTCCGCAAGCTGGCCAAGGAGTATCACCCTGACGCCAACAGGGGCGATAAAAACGCTGAAAAACGCTTCAAGGAGATAAGCGAGGCCTACGAAGTCCTCTCCGACAAGCAGAAGCGCGACCAGTACGACCAGCTTCGCCAGGCGCGCCGGCAGGGCTATGGCGCGGCGGGCGGGTTTGACCCGTCGGTCTTTACCGGAGGCACCGGAAGACGGGGAGCCTCCTTCAGCTTCGAAGATCTCGGCGACTTGGGAAACCTGTTCAGCGATATCTTCAGCCGCCAGCCGCGCTATGGCTCACATGCAGGTACCAGCTACCAGCCACAGAAGGGCGAGGAGATGACCTTTTCTGTCTCCATACCCTTCGAGCTGGCAGTGCGCGGAGGAAAGACCACCATTAACGTCCCGCGCTCGGAGGCTTGCCAGAGGTGTAAAGGCTCAGGCGCCGAGCCGGGTACAAAGCCAAAGCCATGTCCCTCATGCAAGGGCAGCGGCAGCGTCTCGGTCTCACAGGGCGCATTCGCCTTTTCAAGACCCTGCCCCCAGTGTCTCGGCCAGGGCAATATCAATACCAGCCCCTGCACCGCCTGCGGCGGCGACGGGTCTGTAAGGCGCACGCGCACGCTAAGCGTAAATATTCCGAGAGGGATACATGACGGCGCCAAGATACGCCTGGCGGGCCAGGGCGAGGCGGGCATAGCCGGCGGCCCGCCGGGCGATCTTTACCTGCTGGTGCGCGTGCAGCCGCACCGCGAGTTTGAGCGAAGGGGCAATGACGTCTACTCAAGCGTAAAGATCGACATGGTCGAGGCCGCCCTGGGGACCAGAGTTCCGGTAAATACGCTCGACGGGACAGTTACACTGACGGTTCCTGCCGGTACCCAGCCGGGCTCTACACTGAGGCTCAAAGGACGCGGCGTCAAGACAGCAGGCGGTCACGCGGGGCATCACTATGTGAAGGTGGAAGTATCTGTCCCGAAAACACTCAGCGAAAAGCAGAAGCAACTGCTCAAGGACTTTGCTTCGGCGAGGTCGTGAGCGAGCCGGATATGGAGGCGCAATAATGAGAAGACTACTGGCGGTGGCGCTGGGGGCGCTTGTCTTATGGAGCTGCTCTCCGGGGGGGCGCGGTCCCGAGCTGCAGATTATCAGCCCTCACTGGCAGGGGATACAGGCGGAATTCGGCCCGGCCTTCGAGAGGCACTGGCGCGAAAAGACCGGCAACGACATACGCGTGGTATGGCGCGACATGGGCGGCACTGCTGACAACTTGCGGTACATAAAGAGCGAGTTTGCCAAACGGCCGGAAGGGATCGGTATCGATCTCTTTTTCGGCGGAGGCCTTGATCCATACCGCCAGCTCAAGGACCTGGGACTTCTTGCAAGCTGCGAGATATCCGCTGAGATACTCGATGCGATACCTCCGGACCTGGGTGGGGTGCCTCTTTATGACCCGGATGGCACATGGTACGGCACTGCCATGAGCGGCTTCGGCATCATCTACAATAGACAGATGCTATCACGTATCTCGGTCGATGAGCCGCTGACCTGGCAAGACATGGCCGACCCGGCCTATTTCACATGGGTAGGCTCTGGAGACCCTCGCCATAGCGGCACCGTTCACATGATGTACGAGATAATCCTTCAGGCCTACGGCTGGGAGCGCGGCTGGGAGGTGATAACAGCCCTCGCCGCCAATACGCGCAACGTCGTCTCAAACGCGGGCGACATACCGCTGTCGGTGTCTGCCGGTCACATAGCTGCCGGTACGGCCATCGACTTCTATGCCTGGACGCAGATCGAGCAGGTCGGCGCCGACAGGGTCGGGTTTGTGCTGCCGGACGGTCTGACGGTGATAAACCCCGACTCTGTAGCGGTTCTGAAGGGTGCGCCTGATCCCGATGCGGCCAGGGCCTTTGTCGAGTTTGTGCTCAGCAAGGAGGGCCAGAAACTTTGGTATCTCGAGGCTGGCGCTGAAGGCGGGCCGGCACGAAACTCCCTTTTGCGTATGCCGCTGCGCATAGACCTCTATGAGGATTATGCCGATTTATCGCCTGTGAAGATGAACCCCTTTGCCCAGCAGGAGGGCTTCACCTATGACAGCGACCTCGGTACGGCTCGATTCAACGTCTTGAATGACCTTATCGGAGCCATTATAGTCGACTGTCACGATGACCTTGTACGCGCATGGTCGGCGGCGGTCAGGGCGGGCCGCACAGAGGAGGTTTTACCGCAGCTGGCGGTGCCGCCGGTTACAGAAGATGAGCTTACTGAGCTTGGCATCGCCGGCATTGGGGATCCCATAGCACGCAATGAAAAAATAGCCGAGTGGGTGCGCTTCGCACGGGATAAGTACCGGCGTCTCTCGCGGTGAAAAGATACACGACCGGGGCAAGAGAGCCGCCAGCTCAGCCTTTGAAGGGTTGGTCGGTTGTTGATTACAGGGGGAGCTCTGCATGAAAGGCGGATTTGTACAGGTCACCACCACGACTCAAAGCAACGCGGATGCAGCAAAGATCGCGCACGCGCTCGTGGAGGGCCGCCTCGCTGCGTGCGCACAGGTCGCCGGGCCGATTACAAGTACATACTGGTGGCAGAGCGCTCTCGAGACGGCAGACGAATACGTCTGCGTCATAAAGACGCGCGCCGAGCTCTACGAGAGCGTCGAGGCGGCCATCCTCAGGTTGCACCCGTATGAGACTCCTGAGATCGTCGCTATCCCCATACTCAGGGCAAGCGATGATTACCTCGCATGGATCGAGCGGGAGACTGACCGACACTGAGGGGACCCGTGCCACTGGCAGGCAATCGGGCATGGTGCAAAAGGATCGCCGCGCCCCCCATTCGCTCATACCACCTGTCGACCGGCACAGGTGAGCCTGTCGCTCCAGAGGGAGGGGCCTGCCCGGGGACAGACTTTCACCGAGTGCAGCGACTTAGCGCGATGTCACTGCCGCGGGCGCTCTCCGTCAGCCGGTAAGGGTGCCCGGCGCAGAGTGAACACTGCAGTCACCGCCCCCTTACGACCTCGTACATCTTCAGAAGGCTTTCAATGGGCACGCCCGCCTGGATATTGTGAATGGTATTTGCCACAAAGCCCCCACCCTTGCCAAAGACCTCTACACGATGACGCACCTCCTCGGCAACCTGCTCAGTCGTGCCGAAGGGCAGGGTCTTCTGCGTGTCGACAAGCCCTCCCCAGAAAGCTATGCGATCGCCGTACTTTGCCTTCAGCCCGGCGGGGTCCATGCCGGCAGCGCCCGTCTGGACGGGATTGAGTATGTCAAAGCCTGCCTCTATAAAGAGGGGCACGAGAGGCTCGACAGCCCCGCACGTGTGGATAAAGGTCTTCCAGGGGGTGTTTTCATGCACCCAGTCGTTAAGACGCTTGTTGAACGGCATGTACAGGTCGCGGTAGGTTTCCGGGGATATGAACGGGGCGTTTTGTGAGCCGAAATCCGTGCCGCTCATGAAGATCACATCGATCATGTCGCCGACGGCCTGCCGGATGAGTGCGAGGTTGCAAAGGGCGACCTCGCACTGCTTTTCAAATACTTCCCTGATATATTCGCGGCGGGTGATGGTCGATATGTACCACTCTTCGACGTCACGTATACCCTTCGGGCGCTTGAGACCGGTGGCCGGCACAAGGGCTATGTCGCCGAAAGCCATCCCGCCGAAGCTGCCCACCACAGTATACTCAGTCCCGGTGTAGAGGTCCCGGGCGCGAGCGCTGAGGTAATCGAGCTGGGAAGTGGTGAGAATGCAAAACTCCTCGAGATTGTCCTCGGGGCGCAGCTTCGCGTCGTCTATGGGCTCCTGGCGGATGATCGCGTCGAAATAAAAGCCTCCCTTCGGCATGCGCCCGCTGGGCGGCACAGACCTGTCACCCTCCGGATATTGCAGTATGTCACCGTTGGGCTCTGGATCGGTGTTGAACCCGCCCGGGACCAAAACAGGCGTGCCGTCGAAAGTCCTCCATGGCTTCCAGTCGGCCAGGGGATAGCCAAACATCGTACCCGGCAGCGACAGCCCTATGGTGTCTATGCCAAGCGCATCGCGCAAGTCATCGGTCACTTCTCCGAGCATCTGGTAGGGCTCTATCACCTTCACTGGCGTGCCCGGCTCGTCGAGCCCGAGCGCCTGGCGCAGGCCGGCGATTATGCTCACGTGCGCGCCGGTTACCGCTGTGGCGCCGAGGTCCACAGGCGGCCTGTCAGTGGGTTGGTGATCGAGCGCGGCCCTGACTCTTTCGCGTGAACTCATGTGATCTCCCTCCAGGAGGCTCTCCATGAATGCCGGCGATTCCGGCATGTGCTGCACCGAGTGTAATCAAGCCGGCGGTGCATGGCAAGTCGGTAGCACGCAGCGGCGCGAACGGTCACGCATGGACTACTCCACTTCAGTGGCCCGCCGCCAGGGTCATATGCCACCTGAAAAGGCGCGGACTTCCCGTGCTGCTACGGGCACAGTACACGCCACGCCTGGTCCTACGAAATGAGATCCTCGATAAGGCTGACAGCTATGCCGGCGGCGTCGCTCTGACGAACCTTTGCAGCGATCGCCATGCAGCGCTCTTTTACAGCCTCGTCGCCGCAAAGCCGCTCTGCCGTGGCCCTCAGTGATGCGGCATCGAGCTTCTTCGGATCGAGCGATGCGCCGAGACCGAGGTCTTCCACACGCTGCATGTTGAAGTCCTGGTCGTGAAATGTCGGAATCCCGATAACCGGCACCCCGTGGTAAAGCGCCTGGTAGATGGTACCGTTTCCGCCGTGACATATCACAAGGTCGGCCTTCGCGGTCAGCTCCAGCCCGGGGGCCATCTCTGCAACAAAAAAGTTCTCCGGCATGGGCGGACTGTCCAGCCCCCCGGTGGTGATCATGACCTGAAAATCCGTGCCAGCGAATGCTCGCCTCAGGAGGTCATAATATCGCGAAAAACCTGTCGACCCCATAGAGAAATATACCACCGGCCGCCCCGTGTCTACACTCTCAAGCCACGCGGGTGGAGGAGCGGAAGGCTGCCACAGGATCGGCCCGATATGCTTGAAATGCGTCGGCTGGGCATCCATCGGCATAAAATCCTCGAGGTCGCATATCAGGTTCAGGTAGGGCGAGGCCATGCAGTCGAAGATATTCCCGAAGGGCTCGAGGCCGTGCGCGGATGCCGAGGCATTGAAAGGACGCGCGTAGACGGCGAGCATGAGGCGCTGGACCGGCGGCAGCAGCCAGGTAGCCACGCGCCTTGTGAGCAGTCGCGTCAGCGGGAAGTCCGCGGGCGCTCGCAGGCGAGGCGCGTAATAGTTTGTCCAGTAGGCGTTCAGGATATTGACGAAGGGCACGTCTGCGAGGCGCCCTGATAATGCAACGGGCAGTCGGAAGTCATTGAGGATCACGTCGGGCGAGGTGCGCCGGATGAGCGTAAGCTCATCGGCGAGATAAAGCTCCACGGTCGCCCTGTCGTACCCTATCCTGCCCGAACGGATCATCTCCAGTGCATGAGCGGGGTCCATGGTGGCAACACTGCTTACGGGAAATCCCTCGGCTTTGATGAGCTCGACAAATCGCCCGCTGGCGCCAAAGTGCACATCCCATCCGGCATCACGCAGTGCCAGCGCGATCCGTAAGGGTCGCGCGGTATGTGCCAGCCATATGCCTTCGCATAGTACGAGAACGCGCCTGTTCATTTTGCTACGGACGCCATCACCCGCTCGAAGTCATGCGTCGGGTAGCAGCTCTTGAGATGGTCGATGGCGAAGGGGGGCAGTTTCTGAAATATCGGTCTTCTGATCACGAAAAGATCGCGCAGCTCGCTTTCGCTGAAGCTATGCTTGACCTCGAGGATCTCCTGGGGAATCGCCTCGTCTATGAAAAAGTCATAGAGCTTATGTTCCTTGTGCTCCTCGAAGAGCGTGCGGAGATTCTGCCGCTTGGCAAGGGCGGGCGCATTCTTGACGGCAGGATAGTGCCTCAGTCCGGCAAAGTCCTCAAACGGCAAGTACCGCGTATAAAAGACCTCGTGGCTGGGGTTTATGGTGATGAGTATGTCGCTTATGCTGGCCTTGTTGTGCGCGTAATGGAGTATGAGCTTAAACATTTTGAGTATTGAGGGGATAGTTCGTATGCCGGCGCGCCTGCGGTCGGCCAGCATGGTAACCTCGCAGACCCTGGCGCCCTCGGCTCGCAGGGCGTCGACCTCCTCCTGGTAAATAGTGTCCATGGGCAGGCCGAGTGGCGAGTCGATGATGATGGAGGCGGTAGTCACCACGCGGTCATCGAGCCTGGCGACAACGGTGGTCGTTTCTGGAAGCGCGTTAAAGACCGAGTATCGCAGCTGGCTGTCATGCCTTTCAATGTACTCGGCACGCAGGTAGTTTCTGTACACAAGCGCATAGGCCTGCAGCAGGTCGTCAATATTCTGCGCAAGTGAAAATGACAGCGCCCCTGCACGCAGCGCCATGCGCTCCGGCGTCTCCAGAGGAAAGGATGGACTGCCGGGGCTACGGGACCTGCTTTCCATGTAACCCTCCTGCGACCTCACAGCGCCACGGACGGTCGATCCGTTGCGAGCGTCAGGCGGTCGGTTTCCCGAGAGCTCTCGGCGGCTCTCGCGATGATGCTTTCAAGTTCCGGGAGTTTTTCCATTGCCGCCTCCCTGCCCGCCACTATTATATCTTTTATCCTGTCCGTGTCATCCCATCCATAGTCGACAAGTTCGGGTCTGATGACCATGTCGGCCCATATCCGCCGGTTTTTCACGGCCCAGTACCTGTATATCATCTGGGACTGCATGGTGTATTCAAAGATATTCGAGGGGTCAGGATACATTGCCCTGCGCTGCTGCAGATCTACAGCCAGGACCACTTGAGCGCCCATGCTGCGTGCGACGCCGGCGGGGACATTGTTTGTCAGAAAGCCATCCACCAGGATGCGCCCTTCGATCTCTACCGGCTCGAAAAGAACCGGCACCGTGCAGGAGGCCCGGATCGCCTCTATCATGTCTGCCCTTATAGCGATTATGTCATCATCACCGCCCCCGAAGGCATCGAGATTTCTCGTACCCAGCACGACCATCTGGGCGGTTCTCAGATCTGTGGCCACGAAAGCGGCCGGTATCTTCAGGGCTTCAAAGTCCTTGCAAGGCAGGATCTCATCCAGAAAAGCCTTCATCGGCTCGCTGGAATAGATAGCCATCGTTGGGATCATCTTGCGCTTTCGCACCCGCTTCCAGTTGAAGGCCAAAGCCACCCGCTTCATATGCTCTATCTGCATGCCGCCGGCATAGCAACCAGCCACAAGCGCACCGATGCTGGTGCCTGTGACCAGATCAGGTCTGAGCCCCCGGCTTTCCAGGGCCTCCAAAACGCCCACATGCGCCAGCCCCAGCAGCGCTCCCCCGCCAAGGGCGAGGCCAAAGACAGGACGGGCCCCATTGCCGCCGGAAGGCCGGCCATCAGAGTGATTATGATCGACGCTCATAGATACAATTTACGCCGTAAGCGGCCATAAGTCAAAAAACGTGCAATCCTTAGGGATGTGAGGGGCAGAAAGAATAAAAGGGCGACGCCCTTTATGGCATCGCCCTTTTTCCGGTACCGGACAGTGCTACTTACGCCATCCTCCTGCGGATCCCGTAGCCCAGAAGGCTGACGAGACCGGTACCCAGGAAGACAAGCGTGGCGGGCTCGGGGATTGTGGTGAGCTGTATGTTCACGTCACCGCCAAACGCCCAACCCGTCGGGTTAAAGGTGAGAATGATAGAGGAAGCCCTGCCATCCGCACCGGTGAAGGTCTGGAACTGGCTCGCGCCCGAGCCGCCGAGGATGTTGACGGCAGTGGACGTGAAGGTCCCGACGATGAACCGCGATGTGTCGGGGTCCCAGATCAGCGTACTTGTGTTGCCCGAGAGGGAGAGATCAAGGAAGATCTCGTCTCCTATCTCGTATGCGGTCGGATACTCACCCGTGGCCAGGTTGAAAAGGCCGGGGCCGCCGGTGCTGTCGAAAGCAACGTTGGGCTGCTCGATCAGCAGGAGGCGCGCTCCATCCGCATAGGTGGCTGTCAGCAGCGATTCGAGGCTGCCGTCTCCGTCCATATCGAGGAAGTTGCGAGCGCTCGATGTGACAACCGCATTCCAGAACGTAAAGGTCATCCCAAAGTTGGGACCTACATCCTCGGGTCTCCACAGAGGCGTACCCGGCGCGGCCGTAGAGGCTATGCCGGATATCGTGCCCGCTCCGAAGAGAACGGCACCAATCGGAGCCGGAAGCGGGCCCTGAGCATCAAAGCCGCCCGGGATGGATTGGTCAAAGACACCGTTTCCATCGAAGTTTACCTCTGTTTCCAGTGGAAGCCCGAGGTTTACAGCGGCCATGCCCGGCGCTGCAAAAAGCGCCAGCAGGCCCATGCAAACCAGTAACTTCTTCACATTGGTACTCCTTTACCAAGAAACACAAAACACGTTAACCACAAACATCGGCCGCCATGCCGGACGCGAGATCGTTTCCTCCCCATAGATCACGTGAGGGACGCTCTTTGGCCTCAGCTGCAGCCTGCACAATTCTCCCTCACCTCCTTTCTGCTCTTGCGGCATTCTCGTGACTGACGTTTCCCTTGAACGATCATCTCTTTACTGCAATCTGACGGCAGCGCGCCTGCGGCGGGCCGCCGCAGCACCGGCCATGCCCAAAACAAGTGCGACCAGGCTGGCCGGCTCCGGCACTACGGTGACCGTGCCGGAGCCACCGTCTGCACCGCTTATGAACCTGGCCGCCGCTATGTAGTCCGGATTGCCCAGGATCGCACTGTCACAAAACCAGTCCCCGGTGAATCCCAGCGGAAACACTCCGTCTACGAACGTCAGGTCAAATACGAAGTCCACCGGGCTGCCAAGCGGGTCGCCCGGACCGTCAAAGATGTCCGGATCGTAGATGGATGCGATGACCGGGTTCGGCGAACCGGGCCCGGGACCCCCTGAGATATGCACGTCAAAGACTTCCCTTAAGAACCCGAAACCGCTGGAAGGCTGCCCGTCATGCTCAAAGCCGAAGCCCCAGCCGCTCAGATCCGCCGAGACACCTGCCGCGCTGACAAATGAAATGCTCGCCACCTCCTGCGGTACGCTGAACATGATGTCGGTGATCACCGGGGCATCCGGAATGTCCGGAGACTCGATGCCGGTAACCGCCGGTGAGGTATTTGTCACTGTCACGATCAGCGTCGCACCCGCGGCGGTCGGCTCCACCACGAAGCCGAATGTGGCTGTGGCCACCTCGCCCGCGCTGAGCAGGCCCAGCTCGCCGTAAGGCGCGTCGCTCGTGCTCACCGAGCCGACCCCGCCGATATATTTAATCGCGCCCGATGCAGGCAGAGACACTGCCACAAGCACGACCGCGGCAAGAAGCCAGCTTCTTTTTATAGTGCCACTCCAGGTTGACATGCAATGCTTCCTCCAGGCATATATCTTCAAAACACAGGCCCACATGCGCCCGTATCAGAATACTGCACTTCGTCCTGCCGCAGGCCCTTTGAGCTCACAGCCATCGAAAGGCCGCCTGCGCCCGGACTCCTCATCAGGACGCAAGGAACCTCGGCGGCGCCATGAACTCAAGCGCTACGGCCCTGCGACCGCCCTCCTGTTCGACTTCTTCTATACGGCACACCCTGCCCCTGGCCTGCAGCCTGCGCGAAGAGGCAAATCCATACCTGGCCAGCGGCATCGCTATCTCTACGTCGAAGACCTTGCCCTCCGCTACCTCAATGACCTCAGGACCCTCAAACAGCAGCCCCCCGGTGCTGATGTTGCGCGTACAGAAGCTTTCCTCCCCGTAATTCATGGCTGCGCCTTCGACGGGCTTGAGTCTTATCCTGAAGCCAACATCAAGCCGCGGCCACTTCCTTCTTTCATCTGCCATGACCAATACCCGACCTCCACTCTCGCCCCGGCTCCCGCACCGGGGCCGGATCCGCAGTGAGAAATCCAGTCTCATCCGGCAGGCATCTCGCCTGAGGCCAGATCAGCCCGTTCGCCAAGGACTTCCCGCTGCCCCTCATCCCCATCTTCCATATCGCTGAACACCCTCCCCAGTGCGCGGCGCACCTCGTCCGGGAGTTGCGAGGCGTCACCCTTTATACCCTCGACGACCAGCAGCAGACGGCCGCCCGAAGGCAATGTGAAAAATTCCTCTATTATTTTGTGGCCGCCCGTGGGCTGCCATGTCGCATGTACGATGGGCTCGAGCGGGTCGGAAGGCCTCATAATCCTGGCGCCGGATGCGCCCAAGACCGCCAGGTACTGCTCGAGCGAGCGGGCCACCTGTTCGGGACTCTCTGAGAGGGCCAGCCAGAAGGCCGCGCGCTTGGCAGCCGAATCAAGCCTTTCGCCTCCGCGCGCCCTGATGCTTTCACCGAGCCTTCTGAAAAATGCAAAAAGCTCCCCTGCTCCTATCATGTGCACCGCCAGCATCGCGCATATGCACAGCCCGGCCAGGACTACGCCCACCACCAGGCTCGATGCCGATGCAGCCGCCAGCGCCGCGGCAGCAAGCGTCAGGCACGCCGCATAGAGTACGATCACCGCCTCTTTATGGCTGAAGCCTATAGCAAGCAGCTTATGGTGAATGTGCTCACGGTCCGCCTGGGATACCGGCAGCCGCCTCGAGAGGCGACGCAGTATGGCCAGAAGGGTGTCCATGATCGGAAGCCCAAGCGCCAGAACAGGTATCAGAAGCGCCACGGTCGCGTGGCTCTTGAGAGAGCCTGTCCACGCAAGTATGGCGATCATGTAACCAAGAAGCAGGCTGCCGGAGTCCCCAAGAAACATCACTGCGGGATGGAAATTGTACATCAGAAACCCCACGACGCTCCCGAGCATCGCCACAGATACAACCGCCACCGACAGCCTGCCGAAGACCGCTGCGAGCACGAAAATCACCGCGCCCGCGAAAAAAGCCACGCCGCTTGCCAGCCCGTCCATCCCGTCGACAAGGTTCATCGCGTTTATGCACGCCACCATCCAGAACCACGTCAGCGGCAAAGACAAAAGGTCAGCGACTGGACCACTGGGCAAAAGCGGTACGTTTATCCGGTAACCGGTCGCAAAGCACACCAGCACGGCCAGCGTCTGAAAGGCCAGCTTCGTACGCGGCTTTACAGGCGCTATGTCGTCCCACGTGCCCAGTACCAGTATGATTACAAGACCGGCAAGAAAGCCCCAAACTCTGATCAACGGAACGTCCGAAAGGAAAGCACGGCCCGTCTGGGGCGACATCCATGCGTACATGCCTGCAGCCGCAAGCATCGCCAGTGCCAGCACCGGGCCGCCGAGGCGAGGAGTTACCTTGGTGTGGACCTTGCGATGGCCGTCGGGATGGTCCACAGCGCCGATCTGCACCGCCACAAACCTTACGACCGGCGCCAGCAGTACCGTCGCCGTGAAGGCAAGGCAAAATATGATCGCATAGGCGGTTATCATTCAAACTACCCTTCTCGCTGCCTTGATTTTTCTCGCGCTTGCGGCTGTTGCAGCCCGCCTTGCCCATGCAATAGAGCAAAGAGGATGCCAATATCTCAGGATTATTCTTTGGAAAACCGCTCGCCAGCGTAAACCCTCCGCTGATAAGACCTTACAACTACCGGCAATCTATCCATTACACCGCTGCAGAGGGGCGCTGGAGCCGGTGCTTTTCAATGTGGGACAGCGGTGTTTCGTTTTGAAACACAAGGCGTGGGAAGACGGTTGGAAATGTGTGGAAAAGCCGTCTCTAACAGGTCAAAAAAACTGCCTCAAAGGGAACTTTTTCGCAAGATACCTTGTTTCTCCGCGGCTAAGGCTCCTCGCCCTCACCGGAGCCCCCCGCCAGAAGCGGTCTGGACGTTGCAGTGTTGGCGCCGAGCGCTTCGAACAGCTTGGAGATTACCGTCGCCTCGGCCGCCTCTCTCTTGTCCGGCTCCATCTCTCTGAGCGGCAGTACTCCGCCTGCCATCTTCTGGTGCCCACCGGCCAGGCCATGCCGGCCCATGGCCCTCCTCAGCATCCGGCCAGCGTCCTTCTGAGCTGAGAGCGTGCGAATGGAGAAGTACAGGTTTTCTCCGTAGCGACCCGTCACGACGGCCCAGCGCAGCCCTTTCAGAGCCACGAGATAGTCGGCCACCTCGCTGACAAACTCAGGCGTAGGCACATCGCCGATCGGCGCGTAGAGACAGTCGCCGGCCACTACGGCCGTCTCCAGCGCGCGGTGAACAACCCGGTAATATTCATTCGAGAGCCTTGGATGGGTTATCCGGGCGATCGTCTTATGCTCAGCCAGGGCGAAAAGCTCCTTGTAGGCCACCAGATCGCGCCGGCCGGCATCGCGCCCTGCGTCACGCGTGTCTGCCTTTATTCCGAGAAAAAGGGCCGAGGCTATCTGTCTCGTCAGCCGCACCTGTGCCGCTCGCAGAAGTTCAAAGACCAGCGTGCTCGTCGCGCCGACCGTACCGTCCACCAGCGCAAAGGGGCACGACCTTGTGGACCTGCGCAGAGGGTGGTGGTCAATGACGCCCAGCACATTGGCGCCCTTGGAGAGCACGTTGTTGCCTGCCTGCGGCTGGGTATCGACCATGATGACGCCGCGGTGGCGTCTTATGTCAATCTCGTCAATATGCTTGACTGACAGCTTAAGGTGCTTGACCATTTCCTTGTTTTCAGCGCGCGTGAGAAACCCCGCATAGCCGATGGTTGAAGGCACGCCGGCAAATTTCTTCATAAGAAGGCGCATGCCGGCTGCAGCTCCCAGGGCATCCGGATCGGGGTTGTTGTGGGTGAGTATGAGAAGCCGGCTGTAGGAGTCGACTATGTTTTTGAGTTTGTCGACATCGCTGGTCTTGGCCAGTGGCACCTGTCATTTCCCCCTGCGATCTCTCTTAACCCAATATCAGCCTCGAGCGGTAATACGTCCTGAAGGCCGCCCGCATTATCCCCAGCTTAACAGAGTACACCGCATCCGAAACCCCGAAACCGCGCCGGAAGTAGCGCCCTTCGTAAGGGAGTACCACGAGGCTTGTCTTGATATTCGGCGCGATGCCTGTCGGTATGGAATTGTCGCGGCAGGCCTCGTACATATGGCGATATACCAGGACCATGTCTTCATAGGTGGGGGAGGGATACTTGTCCATGTCGGTGCCCTGCACCGGGCGAAAAACACAGATGGTGGGAAACGCACCCACGGCAGTAATGTAGTCGATAGCCGACAGGGTGTCCTCCAGGGGCTCGATGCCGGCGATGATCTCGCCTGAGTTGCGCCCCTTGCCCATTTTGGAGGTCGTATACTCCATTGCGTCGAAAAACGCCTTCTGGCCAAGGTGAGTGTCTTTGCCCGGGCATATATCCTGGAAGACCTTCGGGTTATGAAACTCATAGCAGAAACTGAAATGATCCGTACCCGCGTCGATAAGCTCATCGTACTTGGAGAGATCCTTCTGTGGCGGTGCCTGCACCCCCACGAGAAGCCGGGTCTTGCGCTTGACGGCCTCGACGAAAGGCTTTATGAGGTCGAGCTCCCTGCCGGCGTAAAAGCCGGCGTTGAAGTGACAGAAAGTCGTACCTTCATCTCGCGCGGCGCGGCAGACCTCCATCACCTCATCCACGGTCGGCAGCGCGGCGTCCGAGACGTTGATGCCCGTAGCGCAGAAGCGACAGTTCACGCGCGGCTCCATTCGCCAGAAACCGCATACCTCCGTCGGGTAAAACGCCAGCGTCGTACCCTGCATGCTGCCGACCTCCGGCATGGGCCTGCCGGTGGAGGTTTTGTAATCGTACCACTTGGGCTTTTGTGCAAGGCGCACCGGGCAGAGCTCTTTTTCATCGCGGCATATAAGGAGACTCCCGTTGCGCTTAACAAGCGTAAAGGGACTCCTCCTGGCGAAGCTTTCGACAACGGGGATATTGCAGTAGAGATCATCCGGCAGGATCATCTCGAGGCCGCTTCCAAGTCCGGCACGTATCTTTGTGAGGGCGCGCCCCTCACGCTCCGGCTGTACGGACTCGTCGATCCTGATGCCCTTGCAGAGAAGCTCAAGTTTGAGAGCTCCGGAGTTCATTTTCTTCATCTGATGCACCTTAAGGAATTGCCTGCGTCTACAGGCCGCTTGCCCACGATAGAAGCCGTGACCACAACGGCGCGATCGCAGATTTTACCAGAATGTCAATGAATATGCCAGCCACGCCGAGCGCCATCCAGGACTTCACGCGCCGGGGCAGGCGCCTCCTGCGCAGCAGCGCCACGGCCAGCTCCGTCAGGGCGCAGGCAACCAGTATGTACGCAGCCACCCTCACGAGCGCGTATGGCTGCCACGCAAGCAAGAGAGTCGCGACAGGTCTTTGTGCGCCGAGGACAAGCGAGCCGACATAGAAGTTCATATAGTTGAGAAGCATCGCCCCCATCACGAGCCCCCCAAGCCCGACCGTCAAAAAACACACAACCGAAAATACAGCAAAGTCCCTCAGCTGCATCGGGATAAATTGCGAAGGGCTCGACTCTGCCCCCCCACCCGTGGCCACCCAGTCAAACATCTCGTTTCTGTACTCCTCTGCGCGCCATATTACCGTCTCGGCGCGCTCAGGGAAAAAGTACGTGGCAACTATCACCGCCTGCGAGAGAAAGAGCGCCCACAAGAGCGCAAGCACAAGCGCCTGACGCATCCGGCCACGCATGATAAGGCCTATGTATACCGGATACACCGCCAGCGCGTTCAAGGCGGGCAGCGCCCACCGGCCGCCGATGAGAAACCCGGCAGCCGTAGTGACCACCGCCGTCGTCAGCGCCGTGAGCGCCAGCGGCGCACCTTCCCGGCGGCGCGGCTGTGAAGCTGTCATCAGATCATGCATTTGGCACCATGTAGGCCACTATAAAGGCAACCTGGGCGACCATCATCATCAGGTACATCTGTGTCCATGACGGGTGGTTTTCGGTGGTGGCCAGAGCCTCCGGGTCTCGCAATATCAGGTAGTTCACGTACATGCCCCACGCAGCCAGCCCCACTCCAAAGACCGAAAGCAGCAGCCTGTTGCCGCTGAGAACGTCCCCTGCGGCCCCGCCGGTGAACAGGGCTAGATTGGCACCCACCGGCATCAGCAGAAAGGGTATGACAAATGAGGGGCTTATCATCCAGGCTGCCTTTATGACGCCGTACTTTATGGGCAGTGTGATACAGCCACCCTCCCGGTCGCCCTCCATATCGGTGAAATCCTTGGTACTGGCAGCACCAAGTAAAAACAGAAAAAAGATTGAGGCGATATACCATGCCTCGGCGAACCAGATATCCTTTGCCGTAGACCAGCCGCTGAGTCTGAGCAACAGCCCACGCGGCACTGCGATGGTGAGGTTGGCGGCAAGTCCCCAGCGCTTCGTGCGCATCGGCGGCATGCTGTAGACGATGGTGAGCGCGGCGGCAATCACGACGATTATGAAGCACTGCATGTTTATTGCAAGGGCCAGTGCCAGGGAAATCGCGTAGAGTACCCAGGCAACCCAGTGGGCCTCCCGGACGGACATGCGTCCCGATGGTATCATGCGGTCCGGTTTGTTTATGCGATCGACGTCGAGATCGTAGACCTGGTTTATGGCGTTTGAGGCGGCGTTGAGAAATGCCGCCATGAATGCACCCAGGATGAGGTTTGCCACCACGCGCCAGGCAGGCCCCAGCGCCTCGCCCTCGGCATACCAGCCTGTCACCCCCCCCGATATCATCCCGATAGCCGGCGGCAGCAGCGTAAAAGGCCTCGTAAAGGTGTACCATGTGGCCAGTCTCCCCCTTAGCCCCCCTGTGCCGACCGACATAGCCATCCTTCCAGATACTTGTCATTTCGAAAAGAGGTAAAGCAGCAGCGCCGCCGCCGCACCACCTACGACGGTGTTCGCAAAATTGAGCAACTCATTGTTAATGCTTCGCCGGCGCGTGCCGACCGCCCC
>SLPQ01000227.1 GCA_007131925.1 Candidatus Brocadiia bacterium
AGTCCTTACGACATGATACGTTATTGCGATTATAAACCGGTTTGAGTGCGGGTCAAGGGTTTGACCGGAAAATTCTTGGGTTATATGAAGAATCTTTTCTTCCTTTAAGAGCAAACCGAAGGCCCCCCGCTACGTTGCCCCTGCAAAGACACTCTTTCAGTCAGCATGCAAAACAGGTACAATCTGAAACAGCACGTTCCTGCGGCTCTCGACCGCATTAGCGATGTTGCTGCGGCGGGCATGACTCCCGGGACATGTATGAGAAGACATCCACAACAAGGAGACAGGCAATGCACAGGGGCTTTTTGTCGGTAGCGGCCGTTTTTATGGCGGCGCTCATACGCGTGGGCGCTGCGGCAGAGGTCCAGTGGGAGCCCGTATCCTTCAAAACGTCAGACTCGGTCAGCATCGCTGCCGGTTTTCTCAAGGGAAGCGGGCAAAAGCCTCCGGCGGCGGTGCTTGTACACATGCCGGAAGGGTCAAAGGAGGACTGGCACGGCGCCGTGAGGGACTACCTGCTGGAACAGACCGGCATGTCGTACCTTGCCATAGACCTCAGGGGGCACGGAGAAAGCACCATCAGGGGTGATGAAAGTCTCCACTTCGAGACATTTTCTGAAAGCGACTTTCAGGACATGGTAAAGGACGTGGCCGCGGCGGTGGACTATCTGCGGGGGCGCGACGACATCGACCCCGATGCCATCGCCATCGTGGGCGCAAGCACCGGTGCCAACATCGCGATTAAATACGCCGCCGGCGACGAAAGAATAAAGGCCGTAGCAATGCTCTCGGGTGCGCTCGAGCACAACGGCGTCAGCAGCCCGGAGGCCATAGGCGAGTATGGACGTCGTCCGATTTTCTTTGCGGCCTGCCGGGAGGATGTTCCCGCCGGGCTGAATATCAACAGGATGGAACTACGCGCCCGCGGTAGAAAGGTTGTTGATATCTACCAGGGCAACCTGCACGGCACCCGCATGTTCGGCGCGACGCCTGCAGCCGAGCGCCTGGCCGGCTTCCTTAAAAGGTTTGTCGCCGAGGAGCGCTGAAAACCCATGGCCGACACCCCCATCCCGGCGCCACCCGAGCCCGCCGTCACGAGGCTTTCACTGTACCTGCGCCATCTCGAGGAGCTGCGTGCTGACGGCGTGGTCACTATCTCGTCCACCCGCATCGGCTCCGCGGTCGGCTGCAGCGCGGCCCAGGTGCGAAAAGACCTGGGTTACTTCGGGCAGTTCGGTAGACGCGGCGTAGGATATCCCGTCGAGGATCTCGCTGCCTCCCTGAGGCACATCCTGGGCACGCACCGCCTCTGGCCTACCGCGCTCGTGGGAGTTGGAAATCTCGGCAGCGCCCTGTTGGCCTACGAGGGATTCAAAAGAAGGGGCTTCATGATATCTTGCGCCTTTGACAACGATCCGCAGAAGATCGGACGTGTAATCAATTCCGTGCTTATCCGCGACGTGGCCGAGTTTTCCTCCGCCGTTTGCGAACGCGGCATCCGCCTCGGGATAATCGCCGTCGGCGCCCGAACAGCACAAACAGTCGTAGACATGATGATCCGCGCCGGTATAGAGGGGATACTCAATTTCGCCCCCACCCAGGTCAGAGTGCCCGACACGGTCGTGCTCTACGCGGAGGACCTGGCCATCAGGCTCGAGCAGATCACCTACCACCTCATGCGTCGTGGCGCCGCGGAGACTTCATCCTCCCCATGACTCCCGCATCACAATCTCATCCAGCGGCAGTCTTGTCCTGGGCCGGGGCTTGTCTGCCGGGTAGCCCAGCGGCATCAGCTGCACTACGCGAACTTCCGCTGGGATCTCGAGCAGTCGCTTGACCGGCTCCTCTTCAAATGCGCCGATCCAGCAGGTGCCCAGCCCCTCGGCTGTAGCGGCAAGGGCCACATGTTCGAGCGCGATTGCAACGTCGATAGGATATGAGGGCTGGCCGCAGGACATTAGGTGACCGTCACTTACCGCACAGGCCGCTATGACTATCGGGGCCTGGCCGACAAATTTCTGCCCGTGCGCTATCTCTGTGAGTCTGGCGCGCTTGGAAGCATCTTCGACGATCACAAAGCGCCACTCCTGGCGGTTTGCTGCGGATGGCGCCTGCCTGGCCGCCTCCATTATTCGCTCCAGCTTGTCGCCCTCGACAGGCTTGTCAAGGTAATCACGGCAGCTATACCGCTTGTCCACCGCTTCATAAAACTGCATGTCGCACCCCTTTCAGTCGCTATGGGCCATCCGGGCATCCACCGGCTTCTTGTCACTCGCTTACTACATATTGATACCGGACGAGCCAAGCAAATGCAAGCAATTCGCGCCCAACTGTCACCCCCAGGGACGGGACCGTGCACGCACACGGCAGATGCGCTCTTTCAATCACGCCCGCCGGGGGCCTTCTACAGGCGCGCGCGGTGGCCTTTGCCAGCCCGTAAGGCTGTCGGCAGTGCCACGCATTATTGCAGCTATCACCTGGGAGCGCCTGCCCTCGAGCGGCGTGCCGGCAAGTGCTTCAAAGGTCGCCGGCAAGACAAACTCACCAAAGTGATGGATCGCATTTCTCGCCCGGGATGCGCGCCGGGGATGTTTGCAGGCGAACCTCAGCGTGTTTCGAGCACGGTAATATGCCTTGAAAGGCGAAAGGCCCCTTCCCGCGGACAATGACATCTTATGCCAGACGCGCGCGTCTGGCACTTCCATTACCGGATAGCCCGCCTCTTGCGCCCTGACGGACAGGTCCGCATCTTCAAAGTAGAACCCAAGGTCTTCGTCAAAGCCGCCGGTAGCCTCAAAGACCTCCGACGACACCATCACTGCAGAGGCTTCTGCGTAGTCCAAAGGTATCGGCCGCGCATCACCAGCCGGCTCGGCCGCCTCCCGCACGACAAGGCGCTTGTGCCAGTCGAGCCTCCAGCGCTCTCGCGGCAGGCCTGGCTCATACGGCCATATCTCGCACTGATAGAGGCCTGGGCCAAAAGCCCTTTGAGCCGCGGCAAGCAGCCCTGCAGTTTCGTGATGCACCGTGACATCGTCGTTGAGCAGCAACACCAGCCGCGACCCGCCCGCAAACGCCCGCCGGAGCCCCGCGTTTGCGGCACCGGCAAAGGTAAGAGGCTCAGGCGGCCTGACCACCTCAACACCGGGAAAGCCCATTTTAACCCTCGCGGCGACACCACAGTGTGAGTTGTCAAGTACCATGGTGTGCGAGGCGCAATAAGCGATCTCCTCAAGCGAAAGGAGACACTCAAAAAGACCCGTAAGCGATCCGCCTGCGATAACGAGGTTAGTGACGATGTCCCTTTGCATGACGCCTCCATCGGCCGCAAGGGATATCGGCAATCGCTCAGCGCAGTCTTAAACAGCACGACCTGCGCGTTCACTCGAACGCGAAAAGTCGAGACTCGCGCGCCTTCAGCTCGACTGTAAACACCCCCCGCGGCAGCCCCCTGGCGCAGCCGCCCCGGCAGTCACGCATCTTGCTCACAGGAAGGCCGGCGGTTATGCGACGCGTATCGACCTTGAAAGCCGCCGTACCTGCACCCCAGTTGAAGACACCCATAAGAATCGGATTGCCCGCAGCGAAGTACACAGACGGCATTGCGCCGGAGTAAAGGTCAAGCGGCACCGCCGCTTTTGTCGGCACTGGAAAGAGCCGGGCGGCAGCATCGAGCGCTTCTCTGCTGATTCCTCGTTTGCCGTAGCGCATCACGGCGGCGCCTCCGGAAAGAGCGATGATATTTGCGGCTGTGGCAAGCTCGCGTCTGTCTGTCTGCCCGGATGGTGGGAAGACACAGGCGCTGGTGTTGTGCCAGGCCGCCCCGTGCGTCCAGCCGCGTGCGAGAGCCCTCGCCGCTTCAGCAAGATCACTGGATATGTCAGGGGGCGGCCATATACCCAATGCGTCGACGACGCCCGCTGCCGCCCCCCCCTGACAGCGCGAGGCGCTGATATAGACGTCTTCACCCGCGACCTGCCGGACCACCTCGAGGCCGCGACGGATGTTTTGCGGGTCCGTCCTAGTCGGGTCATGCCGTGCGCCGGAGAGAGCGGCTGTGTTCAGAAAGTCGGCGACAAGGTACCTGTAACCCCACTCGCGGCACAGTCTTTCAACGCACTCTGCAATGTGTGAGAGCGCCTTCGGATTAGAGAGATCAAGCACGTGAAAGCGCCGCTGGCCATGCTCGATGGCCACAATCGCCCCGCCCGCTGCGTCTCTCACAATCATATCCGGACGAAGCCCGGCCGCCTGGGATGCTTGGTCGACAAGAAAAGGCGCGAGGCGAACCCCAGGCGTGAAGCCTGACGCACTTATCCTGTCGGCCAGCGCCTTCATGCGCGCGGGAAACGCCCCGCTGCGCCTGGTCATGTCGCCGGCAGACTCCTGCCAGCAGTCAACAAGCACTACGGCGATGTCAAGATCATGCCTGTGCGCATCAAGAAATGCAAGTCCCGCCAGACATTGAGCCTCGTGCGCCATGCCATCGGCTGAGCCTTCCAGCCAGAGTACGCCGGGCCTCTGACCGAAGCGACGCGCGGTGCTCTCCTCACCCAGGGCCGTCGCAAAGTCGTCCAGTCCCGCCGCGAAATCATCGCCAATAGATATGTAAAGCGGCTCAGCCGCGTATGTCCGGCCGGGTCTTATCGGCTTGCCCTGGGCTGCGGCCGCCGCCGAAAAGCGGATGCGCCCTTTCTCTCCAGTCCCCACCGATATAACGCCGGGCTGCCTCGCACCCTCAAGAAAGCCGCACGTCAGATAACCCCTCGCACCCCGCACCTGCAACATCTGTGAGGAGCGGACGAGGCCCTTGACAGTGGCACGCTCCCGTGCGGGGCCGAAAAGGTCGTTATCGAGCGGCTCTTCGTGGACTTCAGCAAGGCCTGTCACGGGTCTGCCGTCCTGTATACCCCATCCGTTGCGGTACACCTTGACATTTGCCGGCCTGAGACCGGCATCGAGGCGCGTTCGGGAGTCGCTTGCGAGGGCAAGCAGCGCCCTGACGGGCACAGGTGCCGTAGAGTTGTTGGTTATATCTATCCTGATGACAAAGGCCCCCGGGCGGGCATCTCTTGAGAGAGCTACCTTGAGAACGAGCCGTCCGTGGCCGAATGACGCAGCCACCGACTCACCCGAGCACTCGACCGAAAGGAGCTCCATTTGCGCGGCTGTCAGTGTGAGATCGCACTCGCCCGCGATGGTCACACCGCAGGTCGCGCCGACAAGCGCCGGAGACGGCTTCGAAGCGGGCAGAATGTCCATGCGGCCTGTATGCGGGTCAAAGACTGCGCGCGCTGGGGGATTATCGATTGTGATGGTTCGAGCGGTAGCGGCCACCACGCGCTCCTAAGGAAACATCATTGATTCGGCAAATATGCTCTGAAAATCGGCCCGGCCTGCAAGCTCGAGGTACCGTGCATGCAGAGAGAGGCGCTCGGCCTCCTCCAGCATCTCGCGCTCGAGGGCCACAAGCTTGGAGCCGGTGCCGGCGGCATTGCCGATCTGTGTAATCCTTCCAACGGGGACGTCCGGCAGCAGACCGATGCGCAGTGCCGACTCGCGCGATATGTAGTTGCCAAAGGCGCCGGCCAGGAGGACCTCGTCCAGATCCCCCGCCGAGACGCCGTATTCGGCCAGAAGGATCCTGATGGCCGCCTGTATGGCCCCCTTTGCCAGCTGCAGCTCCCTTATGTCGCGCTGCGAGAGCACCACCTGGCGCGCTGCACCGTCAAACTCCGGGTCGGCCAAAATAAAGAGTGGCCCGGTCGAGTTTGTCTGAAGCCTTCTTCGGAAATCGTCGCTCACACCGGAAGCTTCCTCTTGAGAGATAAGCCTTCCCGTTGGCTCCAGAAGCCCTGCATCCAGCAGCGTTGCTACCGCGTCAATGAGACCTGTGCCGCAGAGCCCCACCGCAGCCTGGCCGTTGATGGTTGAGATCACGAGACGGCCGTCCTGGGCCCCCACAGCCTCAATCGCACCTGATGCCGCGCGCATGCCGTGGCGGATCCGCGCGCCTTCAAATGCCGGCCCTGCTGCCGCACTGGCACAGAGCAGGCGCTCGCGAGAGCCAATCACGATCTCACCATTGGTGCCGATATCGACCGCCAGGCGCAGCCTGTCGCTGTGCGCGAAATCGGCCGCCAGCATCACTCCAACAGTATCCCCGCCAATGAAGCCGGCTACGTTGGGCAGTACAACCACCGATCCCGCCGGGTTTATCGAAATGCCCGCGGCCGTCGAGGTTGTGCGAACGGCCGCCCGCACCGCCGCCACATAGGGAGACTGCGCGACGAAGCTGGGATCAACGCCCAGGAGTAGATGACTCATCGTTGTGTTTCCACACAGGACGGCCTGGTATATTGATGTGGTGGCTATGCCGGCCTGTGCGGCAAGATCCTCGATTATCTCATTGACGCATGCGGTCACCGCCTGGTGGAGCTTGCCCACCCCCCCATTGCCGGCGTATGAGATGCGGCTGACCACGTCATCCCCGTAAGAGACCTGCGGGTTTGTGCGGGCCGATACCGCGACCTCTGCACCCGTATTGAGATCGAGAAGCATGCCCACGACAGTGGTCGTGCCGATGTCAAAGGCTACAGCGTAGAGGGCGCCTGATGTGTCACCGGGCTCTACCGATATCACCTGCAGGGAGTCAATGACAGCGGTCACGCGGTGGCCCTCGGCGCGCAGCGCCCGCGGCAGTGAGGCCAGAGCAGCATGCGAGATCGACACCTGCCGGCCGTCGGCGCCGAGGCCCTCGGCCAGCATGTCTGCGTCGGCGCGCTGGTCATCCAGGGTGGCTTGCTTTACCTCCAGAGAAACCTTTGTGACCGAGGGTGAAAGCCTCAAAGCGCGCGTGATACCGTGAAGGAGAAACTTAGAGTCCTTGCGAAGCGTGCTTTCAGGGATATTTATCACGCTGTCGCAGGCCAGCCTCGCACGGCATGCAAGGCGCACTCCATCGGCAATCTCATCAGTGGAGAGATGCCGGCTGTCCTCGGGGGTCGGCTCGGGCGCCGTTGAGGCGAAAATTACCCTGCACCCTCCGCATGTGCCGTGACCGCCGCAAGGGCTGTGAAGCTCCAGCCCCCCCTCCAGGGCCGCCTCAAGCACCGTCTCGCCTGCTGGCACGTAAACGGACTGCCCCACCGGCTGAAACGTCACTTTAACAAATCCCTGCATGGCTCCTCCACCTGAAGATGGTTAGAATACGGATTTCAAGATTATAAGCGCCGGCGCTGCGCAATCAAATCTTTGAGAATGACCCAAGCCTGCCTCGACGCCCCAATCACCCATCCCCCAACCCCCGGGCCAACCCGGCAACAAGACGTACCCGGCGCAAGTGAACTGGACACTGCCGGTCCCTTGCATAAAATGTGGCGGCGTATATGGATGAGGCTGACAAGATGCGGGAGCCGGTGCGAAGAGATGGAAAGGATACAGTACAAAATCAGTGGCGGACTTTCGCCTGAAGCCATCGAGAGAATAGCCGCAGACGCTTTCGCGCTTCTCGAGTCGGTGGGAGTTCGCATAGACAATGACGACGTGTTGGCAGAGCTCTCGCGCCGACAAGGCGTGAGCGTGCGGGAAGGCAGGGCCTTTTACGGTCCGGAGCTGGTGGAGCGCTTCATCGAGTGGGTCCAGAAGGACAACGCAGAGTACATGCTCAATATCCCCGGGCGAGATGCCCCGCTCGTGCGAGGGCCTTTTCTTTGCACGCGGGTGTGGGAGCAGCAGGCCGGGCGTGCACGTATGGCAAAGGTTGAAGACCTTGCCCGCGCCTCACGCCTTATGGACTCGTTTGACGCCGAGGGGGTGCCGGCAGTTCATCCACAGGACGTGGACTCGAGGCTGCGCCAGGTAGTTACGGCGAAAGTCGCATACGAGAACTCCCGCGCCATGGGCGGGTTCATGCTTGCCGGGTCGGTAGATGAGGCCGAGATACTCTGCCGGATGGGCCAGGCCGCCGGGCGGTGCGGTGTGCATGTCTGCCTTCAGATACCCCACAGCCCGCTTAGGCTCGATGGGCCCTCTCTCGGGATCATTCTCGATATGGCCCGCGCCCGGCGCACGCCAGCGGGCGTAGCGGTCGGCGGCGGAGCTATGCCGCTTGCCGGCGCGGCGGCACCGCTCTTGCCGCCGGGCTTTCTGGCCCAAGGGCTCGCCGAGGCGCTCGCGGCATATGGTACCGGCAAGCTTTTGAACGAGAAAGTTCGCGGTTACTGTTCGGTATTTCCGGGGACATTCGATATGCGCAGCTCCGGTATGGCGATGGCTTCGCCGGAGGCGGTGCTCCTGTGGCTGGCGGTAAGACAGCTCCATGAGCACTTCTTCGGACAGGCAGTAGGAGGCGATTTTGCATGCATGGGCAAGGTCTATGACGCACAGGCGGCTGCCGAAAAGACAGCGGCGGTAGTTACGGCGGTACTCTCGGGCGCGACGACTTTTGTCAACCTTGGTATGACGCCGATGGACGAGGTCTTTCACTTCGAGGGCGCCATAATAGATATGGAGATCCTCGACTATGCCTGGCGTCTGAGGCGCGGCATCGGCTGGGAGGAAACCCCAACAGTCGATATCGTCAGAGAGGCCGAGCGCGACGGGACGTTTCTCATGCATACCACCACGATGCGATTTCGCGAGGAGCTCTGGAGTCCGTCTCTCTTCACGCGCGAGGGGCTCTCGTCTTGGATGGCCGCCGGCTCCCCTGCCCTGCTTGAGAGGGCCGCCGCGGCCGCAAGCGATCGTATCGAGGCAAATGACTACCACCCGGAGCCGGACGTGGCCAGGGAGCTCGAAAGGCTGCTCGAAGAAGCTGACAAAAGGCTGGTATAAGAGCGGGCAAACCCCCATCCGCCTTGAAACGGCATCCGCTGCATATCACCCGCCGCGATCGCTCAGCGGATGCAGCGCTGCCCCATTTTCGTAAAAGAGCGCGGGCAGAATCATCGCACGTGCGCACATCGAGCATGCTATTTCAGCCTGCGGATGCGTACCTCGATGTCCTCTTCGTCTGCCAGCAGTGCGACCAGCTCGGACGTATCTGTATCTCCGTAGTGATACGGGTACAGTATCCCCGGGCGAAACGCCACGGCAGCATCGGCTACCATCTCGGGCGTCATCGTGTAGGGGAGGTTCATCGGCAGAAAGGCGATGTCGATATCTTCAAGTGCCTTCATCTCGGGAGTATTTTCCGTATCGCCCGCGATGTAGACCCGCTTGTCAGCGAAGGTGACGATGTAGCCGTTTCCGTGGCCCTTCGGGTGAAAGGGTTGGCCGGAAGGGCGCATATGGACAAGGTTGCAGGCGGGCACCGCCTTGATTTCAAGACCCTTGACGCTGCGAAGATCACCGTTTTTCATGACAATGCCACCGTCAATCTCCGCCGCTGCCAGCTCGGTCAGGACGATCTCTGTCTCATCAGTACGTATCGCCTTGACAGCCTCGGGATCGAGGTGATCTCTGTGCTCGTGGGTGATGAGTATGAGGTCAGCCTTCGGCATGGCAGAGTAATCCGCCTCGCGAGAGACAGGGTCTACGTGGATGACCTTTCCGTCAAATTCAAACATCAGCGTGCCGTGCCCGACAAAGGTGATAGTGAGGTCAGCGCCTTCGGTCTTGACAGTGTCCTTTTCTAACATATCCGGCCTCCCTTCAGCCGCTGCCGCCCACACCGGCAGCGACAATAATAAACATACCAGCGATATCCTGCCCCGTATCACGCCCATTTCATGCTCCCTTGCGGCTCATGCCACGCAAAGCACTGCCAAACCTCACCGGCGACTCTGCCCCCGGCAAGCCACGAGCCGTCACATCCGACTATGCCTGCCGATAGTCAGACGCAGCCGGCGTGACCGTGCACATCGAGAGCGTGGCGCATCTCTTGCAGGGCTGCCGGTGTCGGCGCGTCACACCCTACAATATGGCAGCCGCCGCATCGTTGATGTTCCCTATTATGTCTTTTACGTCGGGGGCCTTGTGTTCAGGGTGTGTGGCGATCATAACGGTGCGATTGGCAATGTCGAGCGACTTGTGACACATGTCGGGTGTGTACTCCATCCGGCAGCCTCGGTTTGCCTCGAGCAGGTAGGGGTTGAGCGCCGGATGGTGAGCACCTTTTCTTTCGAGCACCTGGTCCCATTCGGTGTATATGTG
>SLPQ01000116.1 GCA_007131925.1 Candidatus Brocadiia bacterium
CTGCGGGTGGTTGAGATGCCGCACGGTCGCGTACTCTACAGTTACAATGCTCAGGAGGCGCTCTCAGTCGCATCGAGCGCCAAGATCATTACCACTGCCGCCGCGCTCGACCTTCTGGGAGCCGACTTCGAGCTGACCACCACCCTCGTCGCAACCGGAGAGATTAGGGACTCAACCCTCTACGGCAATCTCGTTCTTATTGGAAAAGGCGACCCGAGCATCAGCGCCAACTGGCACGGCAGCGACATCATGGCGCCGCTGCGCAGGTTTGCCCAGGAGGTCAAGAGTCTCGGCATCACCACCGTCAGCGGCGACCTTGTAGCAAACGACCTTTATTTCGACCGGGTGTTCTGGTGCAGCTCGTGGCCTGCCAATCAGTGGATTCACTGGTACATGGCCCCGGTGAGCGCGCTTGCTTTCAACGACAACTGCGTCGATGCTATCGTGCGGCCGGGCCCGTCAGCAGGAGCACCGGCACAGGTGAGCATCCTGCCGGACGTCGGCTACATAACATTTACAAACAGGATCGAGACCACCTCCTCCCTCCAGACTCATCAGAACAGAGGTTACGGCTTTTATCGCAACAAGCTTGACAACAATGTGGCTGCGCGCGGCTACTACTACATTGGCACGGGGGCTGCAAAGACGAGCTTCACTGTCTACGACCCCAGCCTGTACCTGGCCACTGCTCTCAAGAAGGCTTTGGTGGACGCCGGCGTCACCATACGTGGCGGTGTCCGGCGGATGCAGGCGAGCGAGGATCCATCTATCGACGGCTCTCGAGTCGTCGCCGTAAACCGCGTGACCGTCGCCGAGGTCGTCAAGCACTGCAATCTCAGCAGCCACAACCTTTACGCCGAGATGCTTCTCAAGACGCTGGGCCGAGAGGTGGAGGGTGAGGGCAGCTTCGAAGGCGGCGCGCGCGCGGTGGAGCGCTTTCTGGACAAGATCGGCATCCGACCCGGTGAGTACAGGGTGGCCGACGGCAGCGGGTTGTCACGTGAGACGCGCTTTTCGGCTATGGCCCTGACGAGGGTTCTTACGCACATGTATCAACACCGGGCCGTGCACGCATTTCGTGACAGTCTGCCGCTCTCAGGATACACGGGCAACCTGGCCAGCCGCCTTGCCGAGACGCCGTACCTGGGAAGGGTGCGCGCCAAGACAGGATGGATCATGCGCGTTAGCAGCCTTACCGGCTACGCCAGGAGTGCCAATGGCAAGACGCTTGCCTTCAGCATGATTTTCAACGAATTCACGGGCTCAAATCGCTATACTATAAGGCCCGTACAGGATGAAATCTGCCGGGTTCTTGTCGACAGCTCGCCGTAGACCGGCCGCGGCTTGACGAGAGCATCTGCGGCTGCCCGCATTTCCTTTTCCGGAGGCTGATATGCCCAGGGATATGCTTGTTGACCTTACCGACGTAGATGTTGAAAATGTGGCCTTTCCCATCGAGGCAGTGCGGCTGATGAACCCCCAGCGCTTCGAGATGGAGCAGCTCTCCTTCATCGCCGCGCTTGAGCTGGAAGATGGCTGGTCGGTCGGCGTGCGAAAACTGGCGATGGATGAGTGGTGGTGCAGGGGGCACATACCGGGCCGGCCGATCTTTCCGGGTGTGCTGATGATCGAGGCGGCCGCGCAGCTGTGCAGCTTTCATTACCATAAGGCGGCGCCTGAGGACGAGCGATTCTTCGGCTTCGGCGGGGTGGATTCGGTGAAGTTTCGCGGAGAGGTCAGGCCCGGTGACACACTTGTGATACTCGCCAGGATGGTCGAGATGCGCAGCCGTCGAGCCGTTTTCGATACGCAGGCGGTTGTGCGCGGGCAGGTCGTCTTTGAAGGGCGAATTACAGGCATGCCGATGTAGATGGCCCGGCCCGGGCAGGCAGGCAGGGCCGGCAGGCTTCACTCAATTGCGGGAGTATTTATGGCTCCGGACTCACTCTTCCGGGATGTCTGCGGCGAGCCGCTCAAGGCGCTGCGGGCCGCGCACACGTTTATACTTGACCTGGACGGGACGGTCTATCTCTCCGACAGGCTGCTGACGGGGGCGCGGGAGTTTATCGAGTTTCTAAATAGTCAGCAGCGTCGATACGTCTTTATTACCAACAATTCCAGTCGCACGGCCGACGAGTACGTTGACAAGCTCAATCATCTCGGCATCCCATGCGGCGCGGATGATATCTACACGTCGCTGGACGCCACGCTCACCTGGATGAAGCGCCAGGAAGGCACAAGCGTCTATCCGGTCGGCACTCCCGCCTTTGTCGAGCTGGTATCCAGTGAGGGCTTTTCCATCACTGAAGAGAGCCCTGACTGGGTGCTGCTGGGGTTTGATACAACGCTGACTTACGAAAAGGTACGAAAGGCGGCCCTTGCCATCATTGCTGGTGCGCGGTTTGTCGCTACCCACGGCGACATCGTCTGCCCCACCGCACATGGGCCGATACCTGATACGGGGTCTTTCATAAAGATGTTTGAGGCGGCTACCGGCAGGAGCCCCCAGATCTGCGGCAAGCC
>SLPQ01000008.1 GCA_007131925.1 Candidatus Brocadiia bacterium
ACCCCTCGATAAGCCTCGTCCGCCGCACCAATCCGCCTCCCTCAAAGATATGAGCGCCTGCATATTCTAAGCCGCGTCAAGGCCAATTCAACTCTGGATCCCCCTAAAGCCGTGCTTTCGCCGGAGGTTGTTGACAGGGTACAGCCGACCCTCTATGCTGAAAATATTACGGCTAACCCCTTTTATGGAAGGCGCTGGTGGCTCAAGAAGCCTGCATATCCAATCTCATTGTTAATGGCTCGTTTGAAGAGGGCGCAGGTCCTCCGACGTGCTGGCAATGGACCGTTGTCTCGGGAGGGCCTATCTGGACATTCGACGGCGAGGTACGCTTTGCCGGTCGGAGGTCGGTGAAGATACTTCAGGACATTGGCAACCAGCACGGGCAGTTTCGCCAGCGCGTCAAGTGCAGCGGCGCGAAACGCTACCGCCTGCGTGCGCGGATAAGGGTAGCGCTCGAAGGGACGGGTGATGACAGCGGTGCAAACCTCTCGCTGCGTGCGTTTAATGAGGGACGTCTGACAGGTGAGCTGCGGTATCGGCCGTTTCTTGTCGGCAGAGCCGACTGGTCCCTATGGGAGGCCGATTATGTGACGCCGAGGGATGCGGACACACTGGAGGTGGCATTTGACATGCGCCGCTCGGCGGGGGTGGCCTGGTTTGACTGCGTGGAGCTTTTCGAGGTGAGCGAGCCGCTCGACCGAAGCCTCAGGCCACCTCATGGCCTGCTTGAGTGCCTGGCTGCGCCCAAGCGCGTGCACTCGATATGTGTCATCGCGGCACAGATGCCCGAATTTCTGATTCGAGAAGTGCTTACGCCGCTTCTTGGCGCCGAAAACGTAACGTTTCGTACGCCGCGGGCCGACATCCGAAAGATCGGCCAAGACGCCGTTATACTCTTTGATGCAGCCGCCTCAGCCAATCACACCTTCAGGCTCATTGCCGGCCTGGCCGATGAGAGGCTCGTCATAATGACCGGCGAAGCCCTCGCGGCTGTCGCTGGAGGGATCTCTCAGCGGGTCGTCGAGGATGGCGTCGTAGCCCCATGCGTGCGCATTGAAAAGGACACCTTTCTGACCAAGGGCCTGAGGCGCACAGATACGGCGCCGTGGTGGAGTGACGCTGCGGACAGCGGGCTGTACAGCCAGCGGCACCTTCGCGCATCTGGCCATACGCTTGAGAGACTGGGCTTTTCGGTGGCGGCAACGAGCGTTTGCGCGCAGGCAGCCGCAAGCGGCCATCCGGCCATTCTTTACCGCCCCTCTTCCCGCCGAGGTCTTGTGGTCATGGACCTTGAGCCTCTCAACTCACGACCCTCCTACTCCGCCGACGCCAATATCGCCTGCCTCGTGCTCACAAACGCACTCGGGCGTCCACAGACGATGCTGGGCACTTACGTCGTACCTGCCTTTGACTATGACCGCTTCGCAGGGGACTTGCATTCGCTGGCGCGAAGGAGCCCGGCGATCACGCTGCGGGAGGAAGGCTCCTCACGCGAGGGGCGCTCCATATATTCGCTCTCGGTGGGCCGGTCTGACGCTCCCGTATTTTTCGCCGACGCGGGGATACATCCGTATGAGTGGGCGCCGTGCTTTGGTCTGGTGCTGTTTGCCGCGCGGCTTGCTGACGAGCTTGAGCGGGGGCATCCTGTTGCAAAGGCCCTTCTGGAATCGATGCGCTTCACGTGTGTTCCCATATTTGCACCGGACGGCTGGGGCGCCAACGCGCGAAACTCCAGCGGGGTCAATCTCAATAGAAACTTCCCCCTCTACTGGGACGATTACAACGGCGAAGATAAGGGGAGCACGCCACTTTCGGAACCTGAAACACGAACAATCGCACGTATCCTCGAAGAGGAGCCTGTCATTGCGGCCATGAGCTGGCACGAAACGAGCGCCAACACAAACTGGGTAGGCATGCCTCGCTTTGACGGTCCCTATGCGCGCCACAAGATGGCGGTGCCGGCGGTCTTCAGGCAGTTCATAGATCCGGCATATTTTTACTGGCAGGCCTCCCAGTGGACGCAGGTCACCGATCCGCGCAATTTCCAGTATCATTACACAGACTCCTATCCCTACCTGCGCAGCTATCGCCGAGGCAGACATCCCCTGCAGATCCACTACAGCGACTCTCTCGGCATAAGGAGCTTCCTTGTCGAGCAATATGGCAACAGCGAGATGTACCACTCTGCATCACCCCAGCGGACGGACATTACCTGCCGCATACTCGAAATGTTATTCGGTCTTGAGCTCGGCCTTGTCTGCAGGAATGGTTTGACCCGGGTGGTTGAGGCGGCTGTTCCGCTTCACGGCGCTGCGCAGGGCAGCTCGGTCGTGTACTCGGCGGCAGGAGACACTGTAGAGAGACGGCCGCTTGTGCGCAAGGGCACCTGTGCGATTGCACAGGCGTCCATCCCGCCCGGCGGGAGCATGGTGGTCCGACTCGGCGGAATTGGGTCGCAGAGACGCCGCGGCAAACCGGCCGGATAGGCTTTGTCGGCATCCGCCTCCAGTGGCCGCGTGGAGCACAATGACATACATTCACATCATCCCGCCCGCTTGATAAGCACATAAGCGCTGTTTAGAATAGCCACCTGTCGCAAGATGCTCTTTGGAAGGAGCCCGCGGCGCTTCTCAGGCGGTGCTGTTCTGTGCATTTTCCCGGCGAAGGACCCCATAGGGCATGTGAGCTCGACCGGCACAGTACCCGCCCGGGGCTGCCTGTAACGGTTGTGTGATTCCTTATCAATGATGCCGAAGGATGAATACGTGAGTAATCCCACCACAGGTCTCACTACCGGAATCCCCTCGCTCGACGGTGTGCTGCGAGGCCTCATTCCGGGGGACAATGTCGTATGGCGCGTCGATGATCTCGACCACTTTCGCCCGCTGGTCGGCCCTTACTGCAAGAGCGCGCTCGAGCGGGGGCGCAATCTTATCTATTTTCGCTTTGCCGATCACGAGAGTCTCATTGGGGAGGACTCGGGCGCAAAGGTTCACAAGCTCGACCCCACCGGCGGCCTCGAATCCTTCATTACCGAGGCACATAAGACGATCGAGCAGTCTGAGAGGGGCACATCTTATCTTTTCGACTGCCTGAGTGGGCTTGCCGATCACTGGTACAGCGACGAGATGCTCACAAATTTCTTTCTTCTGACCTGTCCCTACCTTTACGACGTGGAGGCGATAGCGTATTTTCCGATCTTGAAGGAGTATCACTCGTACGAGTCTATCGCGCCGATTCACGATACGGCTCAGGTGATACTGGATATTCATGATCTCAAGGGATCCCGCTACGTACAGCCGCTCAAAGTCCAGCAGCGTCATTCGCCGACGATGCACATGCTTCACGCATGGAGGGGCGAGGAGTTCACGCCGATCAGCGAGAGCGCGACGATATCGGAGGTCTTGAAGTCGAGCGACTGGCTGCACCTGCAGGATATGCGCTCGCACGGCATCTGGAACCGCACCTTCGCGCGCGCTGAAAGGATTGTGGACGACGAAGCGTCTGGCAGGTGCCGGTCGGATGAGGCCGATGCCGGGGAGGTCGCGGCGGCTCTGGTTAAGATGATGATTACCCGGGATGAGCGACTTTCTAAACTTGCACTGGCGCACATGGGCATCCGCGACCTGCTTGAAACAGGCCGTCGTATCGTCGGCTCAGGGCTTATCGGCGGCAAGGCGGTGGGGATGCTTTTGGCGCGTGCGATCCTCCGGGGAGCCGACGAGCACTGGGGCCGGGTTATGGAGCCACATGATTCCTTTTACATTGGTTCGGATGTCTTTTACACCTTCCTTGTGCGAAACGGCGTGTGGTGGATGCGCCAGCAGCAGAAAGACCCCGACAACTTTCTTCGGGATGCCGATCGTGCCCGCCAGCGGATTCTTGTGGGGACGTTTCCGGAGGCGGTGCATGATCAGTTTGAACGGATGCTGGACTACTTCGGCCAGTCGCCGATTATCGTGCGGTCGAGCTCGCTGCTGGAGGACAATTTCGGCAACGCCTTTTCGGGCAAGTATGAAAGCGTCTTTTGCGCCAACCAGGGTCCGCGCGAGCGCCGCCTTGATGACTTCCTGAGCGCGGTGCGCACGATATATGCCTCCACAATGAGCTCAAAGGCGCTTACCTACCGCGCGACAAGGGGCATACTCGACAGGGATGAGCAGATGGCGCTGTTGGTCCAGCGGGTTTCAGGCGCCATGTACGGCAGGCTGCACTTCCCGCAGGTGGCGGGTGTGGCCTTTTCCTACAACCCGTACGTATGGAACGAATACATCGATCCAGAAGCCGGAGTGATGAGGCTTGTCTTTGGCCTCGGCACTCGGGCGGTGGACCGCGCTGATGATGACTACACGCGAGTTGTGGCGCTCAATGCCCCCACTCGCAGGCCCGAGACAAACTTCGACCAGGTAAAGCAGTATGCCCAGCGACGGGTGGACGTCATCGACTTCGAGGCAAACCAGCTGGTGTCCAAGCCCTTCAGTGAGATCGCAGGCAAGTCATCGAAGCTGCCGATCGAGATCTTCGCCTCTCGCGATGAAGAGATCGCGCGCATGGCCGCCGAGAGAAACCTCTGGGACGTATCTCCATGGGTGCTCACCTTCGATCATCTGCTCACTAAGACAGGCTTTGTGGAAGATATGAGAAGCATCCTCGCCACGCTTCAGGATGCCTATGACTACCCGGTGGATGTCGAGTTTGCGGCCAACTTTCTTAACGGAGAGTGCCGCATAAATGTCCTCCAGTGCAGGCCCTTCCAGGTAACCGGCGGCGGCGCCGCTGTCGAGGCGCCCGCTGACATCCCCCCGGAAAAATTGGTTTTCGAGGCGCACGGTGCCCTAATAGGGCAGAGCAGGGCGCTCGACATCGACCGGGTGATCTATGTCGTGCCGGCCGCCTACGGGCAGATGAGCTTGAGTGATCGCTACGCGGTAGCGGACCTGGTCGGCAGGGTTGTTCGCCCTGTGGAGGCACAGAGCCAGGAGGCGATATTGCTTATGGGCCCCGGGCGGTGGGGCACGACGACGCCGTGGCTGGGAGTGCCCGTTTCATTTGCCCAGATAAGTGGCGTGTCGGCGCTCTGCGAGATCGTGGCGATGCGAGAGGACCTCATCCCTGATGTGTCTCTGGGTACGCACTTTTTCAACGACATTGTCGAGACGGACATTCTCTACATGGCTCTTTTTCCGGAGGGCGAGGGAAACCTTCTCAACACAGCTTTGCTGGATTCACTGCCCAATCGGCTTGGCAACTACATAGACGAGCAAGAGAAGTGGTCGCATGTACTTAAGGTCATCGAAGCGGCCGACCTTGACCCGGCACGGCTGCGGCTTAATGCGAACACCCTGGAGCAGCGCGCTGTCGTCTACACGGCAGAGGTGCGTCCCGGCGACGATGAGTCGCTGCAGAAGTGACGAGGGTAGCTCTGCCGAGCAGCATCCCCTTACAACCTGAATGGCTTTAGCGCCTCATAAATGCCGTTGTACCGTTCGAAGAGCTCCTCCCATTCACCGGCGCGCTCCCGGCGGGGTTCGATGAGTGCTGCGACACGCGCGAAGACGGAGACCGCCTCGGTCGCGTCTGCGAAGATGCCGCTGCCGGCTCCGGCCAGCACTGCAGCTCCGGCACAGCCCGCCTCGGCTACGTCCATTTGGTTGATCGGTACCCCCAGCGCATCGGCGCGCATCTGAAGCCACTTTCTTGAGCGGGCGCCGCCGCCGATTGCGTTTATCGTGTGGGGGGCGAGCTGAGCTTCGGAAAGTGCCTTGAAGTTTACCATCATCTCCAGTACGGCTCCCTGTGCCGCGGCGTGAAAGATATCGGCGGTCGTAGTCGACAGGTCGAGGTTGAGGATGGCCCCCCTGGCCTTCGGGTCGAGATGAGGCGTGCCGGTACCGACAAAGTGCGGAACTGCGATCACTGGCGTAGTCCTGTCCGGCACTTTTTCGAAGAGAAGCGTATAGATGTCTTCACCGCGCTTCTCGGCGGCGGCGGCCTCGGCGGCGGCGAAGTTGTCACGAAACCACTTCAGAAGCGCGCCTGAGGTGAAATTATACGCAAGGCTGCAGAAGCGGCCCCCGAGCGCGTGTCGATATACGGGGATGTTTGACGAAAGCGCGCGCTCCCTCAGGCCAAGCTCATTGTGCGTACTGGTCAGACACTCAACGGTGCCGAGCGAAAGGTCAGCGATCCCCTCCTCGATGGCGCCCGCGCCCACGGCGCAGGCGGGCTGATCATGACCGCCTGCGACCACGATCGTTTCCGGGGAGAGGCTTAAGTCGGCCGCCATTTCAGCGCGCACTTTGCCCACGGGAGTGCCGCCCCCGACAGGGCGGCTGAAGAGCTCCGGCGAAAGGCTGGTTGCCGCAAAGAGCTCATCTGACCACTCTGCATCGCTTACGTCGAAGAGGCCTGTGCGCGAGGCCATGCTGAGGTCCATAACAGCCTCGCCTGTCAGGCGAAAGCCGATGTAATCCTGGATGCATAGAAACCTGCTGACCCCGGCGAAGGTGTCAGGGCGATTCTGGCGCAGCCAGAGAACCTGGTTGACCGTGTAGCAGGGGTGCGCCGGCAGCCCGGTTATGTGAAAAAATCTCTCACGCCCCACGCGCTTCAAGAGCTCCTCGCTCACCGCCGTCGCGCGCCTGTCGATGGGGCTTATGATGCGGCAGAGCGCCTCACCTGCCGCATCGAGTGGCACGGCCGCCTCTCCCATGGAAGAGACCGCAAGTGCGGTAACCTCTTCGCCAGCACAGCGCGCCGCCTCCCGTATTACCTCTGCGGTCCCACGCCACACCTCCAGTGGATCGAGCTCCAGAAAGCCTCTCTGCGGCTGGTGCAGCGGGTATTCCCGGTAGCCCCTCGAGAGGACCTGCCCCTCTGTCGAAAAGACGACCGCTTTGACACCGGTTATGCCGGCGTCGACTCCCATGATGGCCATTATGGCCTCCTGCCACGGGCCGCTGGATGTCTTCAGACTTCGAAGAAAGTTATTTGAGCTTGAGCCTCAGGCTCTCTATGCGCCACGGGTCGAGCTCCAGCGACACTGTGCCCTTTTCCGAGTGCGACCTCTCAGGGCCGTCTTCGAGCAGGCTCACGCGCGAGACGTCGGCGAGGTCAAACGGCACCGAAAGGCTCACCTGCGCGCGCCGTCCATGCGGCTCATAGAAACGTGCGATGAAGCCGTCCCTATCCTCAGCGCGCTTGAGCGCCGTCAAGACGACAGGAGCGCCGTCTTGCGCATCGAGACGCAAAAGCCACCCCTCCGGCGGCATCCCGCCACCACGGGAGGCCACGGCGGCGTTTGCAAGGGGCACGTTCAGCTCGAGCGCCTCGGTCACCGTCCCACCCTGCCGCCAGTCGCCCTGGTGAGCCAGGAGGCTGTAGGTAAACTGATGAAGGCCCTCATCGGCAGTCTCATCCGGACACTCGGGGCTGCGCAGAAGCGAGAGGCGCATGCGATTTTCGTGAGTGTCATAGCCGTACTTCGAGTCGTTAAGAAGGCTCACGCCGAAGTCCGGCTGCGACAGGTCGGCCCATTTCTGTGCCGGCGCTTCAAAACGCGCCCAGTCCCAGGGGTTGCTCCTGTAGGTCGCACGGTCTATGGCGCCGAACTGTATCTCGTAAGTCGCGCGTCTGGCGCGGACGTTTACCGGAAATTCAGCCTTGAGCAGCGTCTTTCGCTCGTGCCAGTCCACCTCTGTCTGGAAATCAACGCGCCCCGTGTGGCCGTAGAAAATGATCCTTTGGGATATCCGTGAGTCACCCGCTTTCCAAACGAGCACTGCAACCGTGCGAACGGGGCCGTTTTCGATGACCTCAAAGGACTCAAGATCCTCCACATCGCGCGCTTTCTCCCCAGTCCATTCGTCGATGTCCCACGCCTCATATTCGACGGGAATGTCCTCCATCATCACGAGCCGGTTTCCCTGCTTGCCAGACTCGATTACCTCCCTGTCGGACTGCCTGTGGTAGAGGCGGCAGAGGCGACCGGCCTCATCAAATGACGCGACATATAGCGATGTCTCGATCTCTCTGCCGCTTACACGTGCAAGCGGATCGAAGTCCGGAGGCTCGCCGTCGACTGCGCGGATGACCTTCCACCCGCAGGGAGCAAGAGTGACCGCGAGCACCGCGCACTCCTGGTTGCCGGGGACTCTCTGAAAGGCAAGCGCCTCTCCCTCGCTGTCGGTCAGAAAGCACTCCCCTGTGCCGAGCTCGAGTTCCACTATGCATGTCCGCTCCCATGGCAGTGGATTAAAAACAATAAAAGCTCTGCCTCTCCCGGTAGTGTCGATTTTGGAGGCCATGGACTTAAGGGCGGCGGTCGTGATCTCATCAGCGCTACGAAAGACCTTGCGATAGTCTTCGTCTGCGTCGTCATAGACTGGCTTTATTGAAGAACCGGGAAGGATATCGTGAAACTGGTTGAAAAGCGCCCGCTTCCACGCCTCTGTGAGCTGTTCAGCAGGGTACTCGGCACCGAGCATGGCCGCGGCCGACGAGGCAAGCTCCGCTGTGTATAGGGCATACTCGGCCTTGCGGTTATTGCGCTTGGTTGTGGCCTGTGTAGTGTATGTGCCGCGGTGTGTCTCGACGTACATCTCGTCGCAGTATACCGGGTAGTCTGCATCCCGGGGCAGCGACTCGAACCACTCCGTTGCCTTTGTCAGCTTCACGTGAGGGACATAGGGGCTCTTTTCAAGACGTTTGAGGGCCTCTATATCTTGAATGCGCGGCCCGCCTCCGCCGTCGCTGCGTCCGTACAGAAAGAGCGGATCTACGCCGAGGCGCGTCTCTTTGTTGAGCGCGAGGGTTTTTGCAACCTTGTCGGCACCAATATCCGAGCCGTAGGTCAGCGGCGGGATATGTGTCAGTACGCGGCTGCCGTCTGGCCCCTCCCACCAGAAAGTGGTGAAGGGGAATGTGTTGGTGTCGTTCCAGGTGGGCTTGGTCGAGACAAAGTAGTCGATGCCTGCGGCCTTGAGAATCTGCGGCAACGACCAGTTGTACCCGAACGTATCGACGAGCCATCCGACAGTCGAGCGAGTACCGAACTCCCTTTCGAAGAAGTGCTGTCCGTAGAGAAACTGCCTGGCCAGGGGTTCGGCGCCGGCGCAGTTGAGATCGGCCTCCACCCACATACCTCCGACGAGCTCGACCTTGCCTGCCTTTACGGCGCGTCTGATTCGCGAGTACAGGGCTGTGTGGCGGTCCTTTATCCACTGAAAGCCCTGGGCCTGCGAATGAGAAAACATGTAAAAAGGGTAGCGCTGCTGGAGCGTGAGGGTGTTGGCCATGGTTGCAGCGCATTTAAGAATGGTCTCGCGTCGCGGCCAGAGCCACGCCATGTCGATATGACTCTGCCCGACTAGAAAGGTACTGCCCGCGGTATCTCCCTTTGTGCCCGAATAGACCTTTTCGGCAAGAGCGCGCCTCGCCCCGGCAAAGCCGCGCCCCCGACCCTCTGCGCAAAGGTCTATATGGCTTATTGCCTCGTCGATGCCTGCAAGTATCTCTGCCTCGAGGCGGCTTGCCGGCTGCGTTGTCTCGAGGATATCCACGGCTGTACGAAAGTCATGCCATAGTGCAAAGCCCTGAGGATCGGCCACCTCGATCCAGGCTCCGTTAAAGAGCGGCCCGCTCTGGAAGCGTCGATCCCTGCCAAACTCAAGTATGGCAAAGGAATCAACCGGCCCCGTGTAGACCTTCGCTGCAACGTTGAAAACCTCCCCGCCCTTTGCTCGCCTTGCCAGCACGACCTGCTTGTGCATGCGATCGAGCCCTGCGGCCTCTCGGCCGTTCACCCAGACGAGACCGGTGTGCCCGAAAAGCTCTCCGTCGCGGCCTACGTCTATCCTCAACATCACCTCGCGACCGGCAAACTCCTCGGGGATTGGAACATCCGCATGGATCCAGAGAAAGCGGTCCACCGGGCTGAGGCTTGCGCCAGCGGCCAGAGGCTTCGAACCGGAAAAACCAGCCTCCAAAGCCGCTGACTCATCTGCCGGAGCCACCTTCCAGCCCTCGACGGGTACTTTCGCGGAAAAGGCGTATTTCTCCAGCTCGTCGCGCCACACAGCCGCTCGTCTGCGTCGTTTGGAGTGGTTGTACACGTTCTCGCTCC
>SLPQ01000134.1 GCA_007131925.1 Candidatus Brocadiia bacterium
CTGGGTCCAAAGCCGTCGTCGCCGTAGAGCAGGTTTCCGATTCCCAGAACGAGAGTGTCTTTTCGGTCGGTCTCAGCCATGGCATTTTGAGCAAAGGCCCAGCCTCAGCAGTGCAAAGTTAAAGGGGAGAGGCGCGGCCTCTCCCCTTATTTACTTTTCGAGCGGCGCCCAGGGCCGTCATCGCCCGAGAGCCGCTGTGGTGCTAAACCCACTCCACGTGCAGTAGGTGACAGGAGCAGGAGATGCAGGGATCGTATGCCCTGATAAGCATCTCCATGGCAAGCTCGGCCTCCTCGTGGGGCTTGCCGAAGACCTTCGGGGCGAGTGCGCGCAGGTCGGCGTCCATATTTGCAAGGTTCATGCCGGTGGGGATGATGAGATTCGCATCCTTTATGGAGCCGTCTTCATAGGTGTAATCGTGGATAAGCAGCCCCCTCGGCACCTCGCATGCACCTACGCCGTGGCCTGACATGCGGGCAGGCTCGCCCGGCTTTTCATCGACGTCCATGCCCATCTCGATGAGACGATCGAGGTAGGCGGCTGTCTCCTCGAAGCAGTGAACGATTTCGACAACCTGTGCATGGTTGTAATGGTAGGTGTTGTAGCTGGGCGCCTCGATGCCGATCTGCTCGGCGGCGCGCTTGGCGCGCGGGTGGAGGAGATCGTAATTGTTGTTGAAGCGGGCAAGCGCACCCACCGCGTACGCATCGCGCGTGGCGCTGCAGTGCTTCGAGGTGGACCAGTCTACCACCTTCTCCTTGATAAGGGAGCGGTAGTCCATGTTCTTGACGCCTTTTCTGGTATCGCTGGAGTAGATGTCGCCCTCGTAAAAGGCGTATTCGTTCGGGTGCTTGAGTGAGACGTACTCGGTCTCGCGCTGGAAATCGGGCACCTGAAAGGAAGCAAAGAGCTTGACCGTCTCATCGATGTCTCCGCTGAAGGAGAGTATCTTTTCCTTGAGCGTCTTGAGCTCCCTGGTGGAGGGATATTTGGCGAAGCCGCCGGGTACCATGGCTATCGGGTGAACATGCCTGCCTGCAATCACCTCGCAGATGTGGTTGGCGAGCTTCTTGAGCTTCAAAGCGCGAACGACCACGTCCGGCGCGCTGGAGGCCAGCGGGATGACGCTCGGCGCGCCGACAAAGTCGGGAGCCACAAGGAAATAGGTGTGCAGGATGTGGCTCTGGAGCTGCTCGGCGAAAAAGATCGTCTTTCGCAAGAGATGCGCCTGCTCTGAGAGCTCGATGCCCAGGGCCATCTCCGTGCCCTGAAGGCTTGTCGAGGTATGGCCGACGGCGCATATGCCGCATATGCGGCTGGTGATAAACTGCGCCTCCTGCCAGCTGCGGCCCTTGAGCATAGCCTCGAAAAAGCGCGGCGACTCCACTATCTCAAACTTCGCATCCACCACCTCACCGTTTGTGGCGTTGACTACGATATTGCCATGCCCCTCAACACGCGTCAGGTGATGCACGTTTATGTTCAGATCGCGCGGCTGTGCGTTGACTTCACTCATTTGGAAACCTCCGAGAGACCGTCGAACATACGGAATTCCTTGAGGATATCGTCAATGGAGAGGCCCCGCTCGGCGAGCAGATCCTTCTCGGCGTTGACATTGGGGTCGCTGATAATGCCCCGGCAGCCCAAGCACTTATTGCCGAAGGTGGGGCATATGGCTGAGCAGCCCGCTCGCGTGACCGGGCCGAGGCATACCAGGCCCTTGTCGAAGACGCAGACGTTTTCGGCCAGCTTGCACTCGACACAGACCGGGTAGTCAGGGACTCTCGGCGTCTTGCCGAGGATCACGGAGGTCACTACGTCGAGGATCTCTTTTTTATCGACAGGACAGCCGTGTATATAGCAATCCACGTCAACTACCTGGTCTACCGACATTGTCGGGACGGTGTCGATCTTGTCCCAGTCCCTGTCGTAGACGTACTTGCGGACGTCGTCAAGGGGCTGGAAGTTTTTGATCGCGTTTATACCGCCGATGGTCGCGCAGGCGCCGAAGGCGATGAGTATCTTTGTGCGCTTGCGGATATCCTCGACCTCCTCGATATCCGAGTGGGTCGTGATCGAGCCCTCGACAAAGGCTATGTCGTACTCGTCTGCGAGGACCTCCTTCATGGCTTCGCGAAAGTTGACGATCTCCACGAGGCCGAGCAGGTCGAGCAGCTCATCTTCGAGGTTCAGAAACATAAGCTGGCAGCCTTCGCAGCTGGTGAAACTGAAAAATGCTACCTTGGGCTTCATTATATCCCCTCCCGAAGGCGTTTTATCTGGGAGTAAGTAAATACCGGGCCTTCCTTGCAGACGTATACGTTGCTGATCTGGCAATGGCCGCACTTGCCCACGCCGCACTTCATGCGGCGCTCGAGGCTGCAGAGTATCCTGCTCTCCGGTATGCCGATCGAAAGCGCCTCGAGTATGACGTATTTGTACATGACCGGAGGGCCTACCACCACGGCCCATGCGTTTCTGGCATCTATGTTCGAAATGTTCCTGAAAAGAGTGGTAATCACTCCCGTATTGCCCTTCCAGGAGTCGTCCGGCCTGTCGACAGTAACGTGAAAGTCGCAGTCGGGACGGGCCTGCCACTCCTCAAGGTCCTCCTTGAAGAGCAGCTCTGAGGGATTCTTGGCTCCATAAAGTATGGTGACGATGTTGAAGTCATGGCGCTTGTCCAGGACGTACTTTATGACCCCGCGCGCGGGGGCCATGCCGAGCCCTCCCGCCACGAAAAGCACGTCTCGGCCCTTCATTGCCTCCATGTCAAAGCCGTTGCCATAGGGACCGCGCAGCCCTATCTCTGCCCCGGCGCCCATCTGGTGCATGGCGTTGGTCACCGAGCCGACGTTGCGCACGCACATCTCAAATGAGTCCTCCTGGGTAGGTGAGGAGCATATCGAGATGGGCGCCTCGCCGATGCCAAAGATGCTGACCTCGACAAACTGGCCCGGCTTGTGCCCGAGCGGCCCTCCATGGTCGAGGACCACGCGGAAGAACTTCTCCGTTTCGGTCAACATGCGCGCCGCAACTATCCTGCCCGTCTCGGGCTTGAAGATCGCAGCCGCCCTGTCTTTTTCTTCAACCGTCATTGCACAGGCTCCCCTGCAAGTTGAGTATAGACCTCGACTGAGTTTATCTTCACAAGGCAGTTGCGGTCGCACCGGCCGCAGCCGACGCAGCCCAGCTTGCCGTAGCGCTCCAGCAGCCACTTGCCCTTGCGGAAGAAACGATGACGCAGCCTCGACGAGCGCTCCTCCCTAAAGACTTCACCCCCGGCCACCTCGGTAAACTCCGCCAGCTGGCAGGAGTCCCATACTCGCTTGCGCTCTCCCTCGGCGGCGCTGGCCGCCACCTCGTCGGTGACATTGAAGCAGTAACATGTGGGGCATACTATGTTGCAGGAGCCGCATGAAAAGCAGCGCTTGGCGATGGCATCCCAGACCAGCGAGTCATAAGACTCCTCGAGTATCTCCGGGAGAAACTTCGTGTCGTAAGGGATGCGCTTGACGAAATTCGTTTCCTTTTTTTCCTGATAGGCCTGGCGGTCCTTCAGGTCGCCGCTCGTGGCGTCGCGAAAGTGTGCACCCTCCACCAGAATCTCCTCGCCGAGCTTGCTGCCGATCTCTACGAAATACTTCTCCCCCAGGTCGGTCAGCATCAGGTCAAAGCCTTCCTCGACATTGTAGGAGCCCATGTCCCTGCAGAAGGAAAACTCATCGCAGGGCTGTGCGCAGTTGAGGCCGATGAGCACAGCTTTCTTTCGTTTTTCAAGGTAATTGGGGTCGGCCGGATCCTCCTTGAAGACCTCGTCCAGAAGCCAGGTGGCAGCGATGTCGCAGGGATGGATGCCGAAAATGATGACGGGAGAGGCCTCTGTTATCGCCTGGGACTCGGGCCGATCGCCTATCTTGAACTTCAGCACCGTCTCGATCTGCGGATAGAAAAACTTCTTGGGCGAAAGCAGCGAGATATTGTAGTCCAGCGCTATCTCGTCGAAGGTCTCCACCTCGCTGAAGACGTACTTCTCGCCCTTTCTGATCGGCGCGACAACGACGTTGTCGGCCAGAAGGGCCTCGACGAAGGCCCTCAGGTCATCTCTTTCGATTATCTTCGGAAGCATGCCGCTTTCCTTTCCTTTGCCTGCGCCGGGATGAAAGCCACTATTTCTTCAAGAGCTCGCCTATCTTCTGCACAAGCGCCTTGGGTTCGAGCGGCTTTTCCATGTACGAATCCACCGGCAGGTAGTCGCCGTCCTCCTCAGGGCTGAACTGAAAACCGCTCTTCTGACCGATGGCCGAAAGCACGAGGATGGGAATGTCCTTTGTATCCTCACCTTTTCTCAGCTCGTACGACACATGAAACCCCTCGCTCTCCCTGTCCATCATGATGTCAAGCACGATCGCGTCGGGGAGGACCTCCCGGGCCTTCTTGAGCCCCTCGGTACCGTTGGCGGCCGTCTCTACCCTGTACCCGGCCGACTCCAGCACCATCCTGGTCGTCTCAACGATATCCGGATCATCATCTACGACGAGAATCGTCTTTTCGCCAGCCATTGCGTACTCCTAACAGTCCATTTGCCAAGGCATACAAGCGCGATGCATGGCGAGCACGGACATCGTGACAAAATTCACAAAGTCCGGTAAAAACCCTCCCCCCATGTCCGCTTATGCCACTGTGAAACGGTATTCTGCAGAAATGGTCCCGGCAGTCAATGCAAAATCCACCGCCGGATCAACAAATCCGGGGCGCGTCTTCGCCATAGGGCATTTCTACAATTCGCTTGCCGCCTCCGGGTGTCCTCGACCTCACCCCGGAGCCTTCTTCTGCCCTTGCTATCCTGGCGCTACGCGCCCCGTAGGCTCTATCTCTTAAGACACCCAACGCCCTGCTGGATGTTCCAGGAGAAACCGCCGCGACAAGTTTTCCTTCATTCGCCAGAGTCAGCACGTCAAGCCCCAGCATCTCCGCGGCAAAGGCCACCGCTTTTTCCACCGGAACGGCCGCCTCCTCTATCTCTATAGCCACGCCGCTGGCGGCGCTCATTGTATTGAGCGAAACGGCAAGGCCCCCCCTGGTCGGGTCATTGAGCGCGTGCAGGTCCTCACCCAGCTCCTCGACAAGCGCATCGACCATCCCCCAGAGGGGGGCAACATCACTTTCGACCTCCGTCTGGAAGGACAGCCCCTCACGGCGCGCCAGGACGGCCACGGCGTGGTTTCCGAGCCCTCCTGAGAGGATGATCTCATCACCCGGCTGCACATTCGAGAGGGATATATCACCGGGCGACTCCACCAGGCCCACTCCTGCGGTGTTTATGAAAAGCCCGTCCGCCGAGCCCCTTTCCACCACCTTTGTGTCGCCGGTGAGCACCTTTACGGGTGCTTCCAGGGCCGCCTGCCGGACGGATGCGACAACCCGGGCAAGGTCATCGACGAAGAAACCCTCCTCGATGATAAATGAAAGCGAGATGCCAAGCGGCCGTGCACCGCGCATGGCAAGATCGTTTACCGTGCCGCACACGGCTAAGCGCCCCAGGTCCCCCCCCGGAAAGAATATCGGACTGACAACGTAGCTGTCGGTCGTAAATGCAAGGCGGCCTTCGGCTTTGAGCACCGCCGCATCGTCAAGGCTGCCCGGCGCAGCCTCGCCGAGCCCCTCGAGGATAACCTCCCGGATGAGCCTCTCTGAGAGCTCGCCGCCGCCACCGTGAGCCAGCAATATGCGGCCAGAGCTCATGCCGGGCGCCTCGAGTACCGGTAATGCGCCCCACAGGAGCCCTCCCGCGAGACCATGCAGGGCCCCACAGGGCTCGTCGGCCGGCACCTGTCGGCAAAAAGCGCACAGTCCTCCGGATCGATCGCACCACGAATAACTTCCCCGCAGCGGCATCCCGCAGGCTCCGGCACCTCCTTTATATCGATGCCGTGTCTTTCGGCAGCATCAAACCGGCGAAAGCCCCCCCGAGGCGCAAGGCCGCTCTCACTTATCATGCCGATGCCCCTCCAGTACTCTTGTGCCGGTTCAAAGACCTCTTCAAGAAGCCGCTTTGCAGCAGGATTGCCGCCGGGGCGCACGGCACGCGTGTACTCGTTTTCGACCCTCGCCTCGCCGGAGCGCACCTGCTCGAGTATCATCCTTAGAGCACGCGCCACGTCCAGCGGCTCAAAGCCGGCCACCACGCAGGGCCGTCCGGTGGCCGCGACTGGCTCGTATTCCTCGCTGCCTACTATTACTGAAACGTGCCCGGGGCACAGGAATGCGTCTATTTGGAGGTCTTCAGCGGCCACCAGCGCCATCATGGCGGGCAGTATCCTCTTGTGGGAGAAAAGAGCCGTGAAGTTGGCCGGCCCGCCTGCGGCGGCTTTGACGGCAAGGGCCGTAGCGGGGGCGGTCGTCTCGAAGCCGACAGCCGCGAAGACGACGTCTTCGTCCGGGTGGGCCTCAGCATAGTAGAGCGCCTCCAGCGCCGAGTACACTGTAACCACCCTCGCGCCCTCACCGCGGGCTGCGGCCAGGGGCATGTCGCTTCCCGGCACTCGCAGCATATCACCATACGTGGTCACTGTAAGGCCCGCGCGAGCGGCTGCGACCGCCGCATCTATGTAGCCCTGCGACGAGACGCACACAGGGCAGCCCGGCCCGCTTACAAGGCGGATGTTCTCGCCCAGGAGGTCGGCCAGCCCGCTGCGGCATATCGCTACGGTGTGGGTCCCGCACACCTCCATGACCGTAACGCGCCGATCGAGACTCTCAGCGATCGAGCGGCAGGCGGCGATCTCCTGTGAGAGGGCCTCAGCTGTCTTCAATCGAGTACTTCTCCTGCATGAGCTCCAGCGTTTCCCTCGCCTCCTCTTCGCTCAGGAGAGTCACCGCAAGGCCCGCGTGTACCAGCACCCAGTCGCCGACGGAGGCCTCCGGCACGAGCGCGATCATCGCGCGAATGCCGTTGCCGGCGATATCCACCAGCGCTGTCTCACCCTCGATCGACTTTATCTGTCCCGGTACGGCAAGGCACATATGTCTACTCCACTTCTACAAGGCCGGCGCGCACGCGCCCGGCAGCCACCGAGGCCTGCCCGAGGGCTATGCAGCCGTCGTTTGTCGGGGTCTCCCTGTGGACAAGCACCCGGAAGCGCCGCCTTCCCAGAAGAGCGGCCAGCCGCTTGAGAAGATATTCGTTCTGAAACACCCCGCCTGAGAGCGCCACCACGCCGAGACCCGTCATCTCGCGGGCCTTCCCGGCCGCTTCGGCCAGAAACTCAGCCACTCCATTGTGAAAACGCGCCGAGATAATGCCTGCATTTACGCCCGCAGCGGCATCCTCCGCCACCGCGCGCACCAGCGGTGCTGGGTCTATTATAAGCTCATCGCCGTGCGACTCAACCGCCCACGGATACGCATCCGGTACACCTCGCGCCGCCGCTGCTTCAAACTCGATGGCCGGCTGCCCTTCGTAGGTGGCCCTGCGGCAGACTCCGGCAATGGCGGCCGCCGCGTCAAAGAGCCGCCCGAGGCTCGAGGTCAGAGGGCTGTTTACCTGTTTTTCGATCATATCAGAGAATAGGGCGGCCCGCTCTCGCGGGAGCTGCGAAAATATATCCGTTTCCATGAGCCCTTCGCGGCCGAGGGCCGCCAGAAGATGCGCAACCGCCGATCGGTCGGCCTCCTTTGCCGCGGCGTCTCCGCCGGGAAGCCGCACGTAGGAGAGATGGCCGAGGCGCCTGTACTCAGCCGGCCCCACCTCCAGGACCTCGCATCCCCACACGGCCTTGTCCTCGCCGTAGCCGGACCCGTCGCAGGCAAGCCCGATCACGCGTTTGCTTCTGCCGTGCTCGGCCATCACGCTGGCGATATGCGCATGATGATGCTGGACCTCGACCGTCGGCAGTCCCAGCCCGCGCGCGTATCGCGCCGAGAGATACAGCGGATGCATGTCACAGGCCACCACGCTCGGCCTGACCTCCATGAGCCGCATGAGAGCATCGATCGATTCGGTGAAGTTGTCGAAGGCCAGGGCGTTTTTCAAGTCGCCGATGTGCTGGCTGATAAAGACCCGCTCACCTTTGGCGAGGGCTATTGTGTTTTTGAGCTCGCCACCGACGGCCAGGACCTCCACCGGCGTCTTTTTCTTTAGGATCACGGGCCCGGGCGCCCAGCCGCGGCTGCGGCGCACAGGGTACACCCTGCCCCGGAAAACACGCACAACTGAGTCTTCCACACGCACCCGGATGTCCCTGTCGTGAAAAAGAAAGCAGTCTGCAATCCCCGAAAGGCGCTCCATGGCCTCGTCGTTGTCTTTGACGATCGGCTCATCCGAGATATTTGCGGAGGTCATCACCAGCGCCGAGGAAATACCCTCCATGAGCAGGTGATGAAGCGGCGTGTAGGGCAGCATCACGCCGTGGCACTTCGAGCTTGGCGCCACCGATTCGGCCACAGCAGATCGCTTCTTCTTCTCGAGAAGGACTATCGGGCGCTGATGCGATGAGAGTATCCTATCGGCCGCACGTGTGATCTTCACGATGCGCCCGGCCGCAGCCACGTCACGGACCATCATGGCAAACGCCTTCTCATCACGGCGCTTGCGCAGGCGCAGGCGCTGTACGGCCGCCTCACTGGTCGCATCCACCGCAAGGTGAAATCCCCCGAGCCCCTTCAGCGCCACCACCAGGCCCTCTCTGAGCGCCTCGTCGGCGTACTCTACAGCATCACGAGTCTCGATCTCAGCGCCACGAGCATCTACCGCCCAGAGACGCGGCCCGCAGACCGGGCAGGCATTCGGCTGGGCATGAAAGCGCCTCGAGAGCGGGTCGTCGTACTCCTGCTGGCACTCGGCGCACATGGTGAAACTTCGCATGGTCGTCGCCGGGCGATCGTAAGGGATGCCCTCGATGATCGTGTAGCGGGGGCCGCAGTTGGTGCAGTTTATGAAGGGGTACCGGTAGCGCCGGTCGCTCTTGTCAAGAAGCTCCGCGAGGCATTCACCGCAGGTGGCCGAGTCGGCCGTCACAAGCGCCGAGCGCCCGTCGAGCGTGCGGCTGCCGGTTATCTCGAAACCATCCCGGCCCTCCGGCTCCAGCTCCGCCCGCTCGAGCGTGAGTATCGACGCAAGGGGCGGCAGCTCCTCTGCCAGCGCCCGTTCAAAGCGCTCGAGCGCCTCCGACGCCCCCTCCACCTCTATGGTGACGCCCCTGGAGTCATTCAGCACAAATCCGCCGAGGCCCTCGCGCACCGCGAGCCTGTATACGAAGGGGCGAAAGCCCACCCCCTGCACGTTTCCGGTGACCTCAAGGCGTATTCGCCTTGCATTTCCGGGACTGCACATGTGCATGTCTTTAAAGCCATGCGGGAAAAGGGATTGTGAGTCTGTGTCCTCACATAATGATTATACGCGCCCAGTGCATCAGCGTAAAGGCCGCGCGCTTCGTGACTCTGCGATTTTCAGCACCTTATGAATACCCCTCGGCGTACGATATATGTGGCAATGCATGTCGCGCAGCGGGCTGCCGCGGCGGCACTGGTGCGGCAATTCAGAGGTCGATCTGCAGCGGCGCGCCCGCATCGGCAAAGGTCCCCGGCTCGAGCTGCCGTCGCCATGCCTGCATTGCATCGTTTCCCGCACGCCACCGCCCCACGATCAGCACGTCCGGGCGAGGTCGCACCCTGCCATGCACAGCCTCCAGGCAGCCGCGCGTCACGTCAAGCGCGATCACGATCCGCCGGCCGGCAAGCTCTACTTCTATGATAAGACCCTCATAGTAAGGCGAACCGCGTGCGCCGAAGTCTTCGGCCCTGCCCGAATGAAAGCGAATCACTGCCCCCCCGGCCGTCTCCACCATATCCCCCGGGCCAAAGAGCCGGCCTCCTCCAAGCCTCTTTTCGCTCGAGCGAAAGCGCCGCTGCCGCAATACCGCGCCCACCGGCACCCTCATGGCAATCTGCCGCTCGATGCGCGCGTCGGCTCCCGCCGTCTCCACCAGCAGATCAACCCCCCCATGCCCGCTGTGAATAAGAAAAGGGGCGATAACGCGCCCGGCAAAGTCCTCCCCCGCCGCGC
>SLPQ01000036.1 GCA_007131925.1 Candidatus Brocadiia bacterium
ACCCACCGCCGCCACGGCGCCCAGAGCTGAGCCCCCGGCGCCAATCAGAGCCCCCTCAGCCAGGAGCATCCGCCTGATGGTTCTTCTCGGAAATCCCATCGCCCTGAGGACGCCCAACTGTACTGATCTCTCATCGGTTGACAGGGCAAAGAGCACCCCTGTAAGCAGAAGCGCGGCCACAACGGTAAAAAAACTCAATGCGAGAAAGAGACTCCCGAAGTCAACTCCACCCGCAGCTGCCATGAGACCCTCTCTCTCTACGTCGGTCCACACGAGCCCGAGCGACTCTGCACTGAGCGCGTGCATTATCCCGGCGGCGATCTTATCGACATTGCGATCACCCGCATCAAAGCGCAGGGCTGTCAGATCACCGAAGCGGTTTGCCCACATCTCCCGTGCCGCGTCGATCGTCACAAAGGCCTTAGGCGTGCCACGCCAGTCTTGCCAGTACTGCTCGTCCTTATCGCGTATTCTTGAAAAGTCAACCGGCACGCCGGGCTGCCAGTCGCCGGTCGTTTCAATCTCGGCTATTCCTGGAAAGTCGGGCATCAGTGTGCGGTCGGCGGCCGAGGCTTCCATCGGCACGATCGAATGTACAACGAAGCGTGCCGTGTCTTCGCGCAACCTGCCGGTCGGACCGATTGCGTAGTAAGTGAGCGTAAGCTCATCCCCCTCTGCAGCATCCAGATCCTCTGCGAGCCAGTCATTTATGATGATCTCATCGTCTTTCATCCCGGGTGGGACCGGGTCAGCGCCGGGCGCGCTTACGACCGAGTAGGGTGTGGATCGCCCACGATTGGATATATCGTTCACAAAATATGAAAGAACCGGTCGCGCCGTTTCCTCAGCTGCCATTGCAGCATCAACCACCGGCCTGTCGAGAAACACACGCCGTGAGCGCAGCTCGATGACGTCGCCATCCTCCACACTGCGAAAATCCACTGCGGCGTCGGCTGGTTCCCATGACCTCTCAAGAGCACCCTGAGCCTCCGCAAGGTCGAGCACTTCATGTCGTCCGGCTGCGAGGACCACATTGGCCAGACCTTCCATGTCCATCATTCGGGACAATCTCTCTATGGGCATAAAGACAGTAGGCCCCGTGACGTGGTTTGCACGGAGACTGAAAGCGCCGAAATCTTCCGGCCCCACCGTATCAGCCACTCGTGCTCGCAGTATTTCGGCCTCCATTGCAGAGGGGGCAAAAGGCGCTTCCAGCGGGAGAAATGAGAGTTTCCTGAGTCGCACTGTTATCTCTTCACCGGTTGTAATATCGAGCATATCGGCGAGCTCTGTGTTAATGACGGCCTCACCTGCTGCAATGGCAGGGTAGGGAGAGGGCGAACCCATCGCCCAGAATCGCTCGTCAACACCCACAACCTGCACCCGCGGGGCCCTGGCGCCGACTGGTGTGGAAACGACACCCTCGAAAAGCAAGATCGCCGCGGTGTCGGCATCGAGCTTCTCGGCAAGGGTGTCCGCAAGGGCTGCTGTGAAAAAGCGGTCGGTGCTCATCATCGCCAGCTCGGTGCTGCCGAGGCGCCTCATCGTCAAGGCGCGCAGACTGTGTCGCATCGAGTCTCCTACGACAAGCGCGCCGACAAGCACCGCCGTGGCAAGGCTCGTACCAGCGAGGACGCTCAGATTTGTGCGCCAGTGAAAAAGGCAAGTTCTCAGTATCAGCTTGGTGAGGCTCATCTCAGTTGTCCCGCTCCTGCCTCACCGACGTCTCGAGGCCCCATCTGACCGGAAGAGGGCTTTAATCTGCCTGCCTGGAGTATGCTGATGCTCTCCATATGGCCTGCCAGTTCAAGCGAATGAGTGACGACGACCAGCGCCACCCCCTCCTCGTTGTTGAGCGTGCAAAGAAGGTCAGTGAGGTTGGCCGCGGAGGCCTCGTCAAGTGAGCCAGTAGGCTCGTCGGCCAAGAGCAGGCCCGGCTCGTTTATCAGAGCACGCACAACGGCTGCGCGCTGACATTCACCGCCCGAGAGCCTGCCAGGGCGATAATGCGCGCGGTCGATAAGGCCGACACGTTCCAGGAGCCGCTCAGCGCGCTCTGTATGGTCATCGCAGGAATCGCGCGAACTGCGGGCAATCGTCGGGACTAGCACATTTTCAATCAGAGTCAGTTGAGGCAGCAGATAGTGCATCTGGAAGACAAAGCCGATCTCGCGGTTTCGAACAGTCGAAAGCTCAGACTCCTCAAGGGCCGCAAGGTCGCGCCCGCCCAGAAAGACACTGCCCGAGCTTACCCTGTCAAGGCCGCCCATGATGTTGAGAAGTGTGCTCTTGCCCGACCCTGAAGGGCCAACAACCGCAAGTGATTGACCGGCGGCGATGTCGAGACTGATGCCGCTGAGAACCTCGAGGCAGGGCATGTCCCCGGGTGTCGGATAACGTTTGTAGACATTTACTAGCTTTATCAGTGGAGCCTGATCGTCCATTGGTGGGGCTCCATGTCTCTAAGCCCGGCGCGACTGTCAAGCCGATCGTAAAGGTCCGTAAGCTGCCGGGCCGTGTTTTCGATCGTAAAGGAGCGCTTCACGGCCTGCCTGCCCGCGCGGGAGAGCTCCGCTGCTCGCTGGGGATCCCGCAGGAGACCATCGAGTGCCTCCGCGAGGGCATGGGGACCTCTCGGTTCGTAGAGGATGCCGCCTCCCGTCGCTTCCAATATCTCGGCAAAGGCGCCCACGCGCGGCTGCACAACTGGCCTGCCGGAGGCCATCGCCTCGAGAAGGTGCAGGCTGAAAGCCTCTCCTTTGACTACCGGCACACTTATAAGTGATACCGTACGCATTAGAGCTGCACGCTCGGCGCGCGAAAAGCCCGCAAGAAAGTCTACGCTTGCAGAAAGTCCGGCCCTGCGGATACGCCGCTTCAATCCGCGCATAAAGCGAGCGTCGGAGCCGGTCATCCCGCCTGTCGCTCGAAGCCGCAGGCTGTCGAAGCCGCCCCCATCCTTGAGCAGCATGAAAGCGTCCAGCAAAACACCCAGACCCTGAGACTCCGCAAGCCGGCTGACGTAGCCTATGGCCTGAGGATCCGGCGCGTGCTCATCATATTCATAAGCCTCAAGGGGCACGCCCATGTATATGACCTGCATTTTTTGGGGCGGCAGCGCAAGGCGCTGCCCCATCACCTCCGAATAATAACGACTCGCCGGCACAAACATATCAACGGCGTGCGTGTTTTTCGCCATGGCAGTCCAGACCGCATCGACGTATTCGCTTCGCATGGAGTCCACCCACACGTCCTCATCCTGCAGCGAACACACTACGCGGCAGTCGAGCTCCTGCCTGATACTGGGAGCAAGCCCGAGCAAAAGGGCATTAGACAGGTGTACAATGTCAGGTTTGACCTCGGTCTTGAGCCATGCCAGCAGGCGCGTGAGCTCCTTTGCCTGCCTTCCCGTATCGCCTCTGAGCATTGAAAGCGTCATTTCCTCGAGGCCTGCTGCGCGTGTTGAAGATGCCTTTCTTGCGACCAGCTCCAGGAGGCCACGTGCATCGAGAATCTTGTCGAGCCAGCGGGGGGTCTTTCTGAAAAGAGCAGTTTTCTGCTGGAGGTATACGTTCAACGCACCGAAAAAGACTGGCACATCTTTGGCGAGAGTCGTCTCATGGTCAAAGTGCCGCAGGTACATCGGGACCAGTGTGACGTCAAGGCCCATACGTGCAAGCGCAGGCATTATGAGTGAATCACGAAGGCAGTTCTGGCAGTAGAATGTACCACCCGAGCCGGGGACAATGTGCACTACCTTCATCTGCGCGTCTCCCTTGCAAGCATCAATGTGCTCCCGCGAAGGCCAGAACTCGCCCGTCCTCAGCGGCGATCACCACCAGCCCGCCGGCTACAGCGGGCGTTGAGGACACCGGCGCACTGCAGTCGTACGACCAGAGCTCGCCTCCAGTAAAAAGGTCCAAGATGTAGAGCCTGCCGTCACGTGAACCGAACGCCACGCGATTTCCTGCGATCACCGGCGACGAGTCGATATCTCTGCGTGCGACAAACTGCCATAGAACCGTACCGTCTGCAAGGTCAAGGCAGAAAAGCCGGCTGTCCTGCGAGCCTATGACTACACGTCCAGAGTCTATCGCACCCGATGAGGCGATCGCGGCGCCGGTGACGCTGAGATCGTATTCCCAGATGATGGAGCCATCAGCGACGTCTATGCAGACGACCTTGCCCCCATAGTGCCCGACAACGCCGCGCCCTTCACTGACGGCTATTCCAGCGGTTACGTAAGCTCCAACATTGGTTTTCCAGATAGATCTGCCGTCCAAGAGTGCCACGGCATGAAGCCTGGCATCACAGCTTCCCACCAGCGCCATCTCCTCAACGACGGTGACCGGCCCCAAAAGGTAGCTGCCGGTCTCGGCGCGCCATATCTCTTCTCCTGTCGCTGTGTCGAGGCAGTATATGAAGCTGTCATGGCTGGCAAAAATCACCCCCATCCGGTTGTCCATCCGAAACCACGTTGCCGAGCCGGTAATCTGCCCCTGTGCCTCAAAGCGCCATCTCTCGGTCCCATCTGCAGCGTCAATGGCAAAGAAAATGCCGTCAAGTGCCCCCACAAAGACTGTGCCGTCTACCACGATTGCAGGAGCCTCGACGCGCGAGGCCTCCTCGAAGCGCCACAGCTCACTTCCACTGGTCGCATCTATTGCATGAAGGCCGACGCCGGAGCCGATGTATACGACCCCGGACGCCATAACGGGGGAAGACTTGATCGTTGCTGCCGCGTCGTATTGCCAGGCTACTTCCAGCTTGTCGGGCAATACAGCGGCCGCAATCCCCGTCAATTGCCTGTCGCCGCGATAGATCGGCCACTCTCCGTCTACCTGCCGGACAGGCGCCTGGCTTGTGTCTACCTGATCGACAGCAAGGGGCTCTCCAAACAGCACGATCGCCAGAGCCGCGGCAGCAGAGATGCTCCAGAGCACTGCCAGCTCCATAATGGTTCTTTCCTTCATGCTTTTCACTGTGCCCACCCTTCGTCACGAAAGGCAAGCGCCCCAGTGGGGCACGCTTCGACACACTCGCCGGCGGTATCCCGGAGGGCATCACGCAGGGTCGCTCCGAGCGGCGCGTCCACACGTACTGCAAAGCCCCGTCCTATGAATGTCAGGCCCAGCGTCTCGGTCGCCGCTTTTGTTATCCGGATGCAAAGCCCGCAGCGTATACATTTGCCGGGCTCATATATCACAAGCGGATGGTCAGTGACTCTTTCGAAAAGCGCCCTCTCAAGGCCCCTGTAATGCTGCCGCTCAGCGCCATAGAGCCTGGCAAGACGCAGTAGCACGCACGAATCCACCTTGCGGCAGTCACAGTGCAGGCATCGCCGGGCCTCTCGTATCGCCTCATGATGCTTGAAGGCGTTGTCAGCAGAGGCAGGCTCCACGCGCGCTGACCGGTCAGCATCCTTCATAAACTCATCGATCTCGCCTTCACCGAGGCGACCGATAACCGAAACCAGCGGTACTGTCATCCCAATCACGCGCTCGCCAGCCAGAAACTGTCGCACCGATGCAGCCGCACGCTTGCCGTCTGCAAGCGCCTTTACCGCCATTCGCGTGGGGGCAACGGCACTTCCGGCGGCAAAAACACCTTCCACCGGTGTGGCGAAAGTATGCGGGGCCGCCTGGATGCCGTGCTTTGCGGCCGGCAGGCCGAATGGTGAGGCGTCCTTTGACTCGATGTGGCCGACGGCGACTATGACCGCATCGTGGCTCTCTCGGACAGCATCAAGAGTTATGTCATGCCCCACGCGTGTGTTCAGCTCGAAGCGCGCGCCCAGAGACTGTATCAGGGCAATTTCCGCGTCTATGACACTGTGCGGCAGGCGATCTGTGCCGGGCCCGGTACGCAGCGCGCCGCCCGCGGTGGCGCCAGCCTCAAAGACAGTACATGAAATGCCCGCGCAGCGAAGGTGCCACGCAGCAGCGAGACCAGCAGGGCCGGCGCCTATAATCGCGACTTTGCGGCCCGTTTCGGCCGCGCTCTCGGCATTGTAGTTTTCAGGGCGCGCCAGGTCGGCATCAGCGGCACACCTTTTCAAGAGGCAAATAGATACCGCGCTGTCATAAGCAGCCCTGCGGCAGGCCTTTTCGCATGGTGCCGGGCATATGCGACCAAGAATCGCCGGAAGAGCTATCTCGCGCTTGATGGTCGCTATCGCCTCGGTGAGTCGGCCGGCGGCTATTGTCCGGAGCATAAGCGGAATATCCATATGTGCAGGGCAGACACGCTGGCACGGGCCTTCGCAGTCGCCAACGTGCTCGCTTAACAGCAGCTCAAGTGCGCTCCTTCGTGCATCATGGACCTCGTCTGTGTCGGTTTCGATAACCATGTCCTTTACGACCGCTGCGGCGCATGATGGGATAAGCCTGTCTCGCGTGCCGTCCTTGACTACGCAGAGCATGCATGATGAAACAGCCTGCAGGCCTTTGCGAAAGCACGCCGTCGGTATATCAATGCCGTTCTGTCGTGCAGCCTCAAGGACGGTGGTACCGGGCGTCACTTCAAAAAGCTTGCCGTTTATGGTCAGCCGCGGCATCTTATCTTCCTCTTGTCAACGGACAGTGACGGCGTCTGCGGGACAGACCTGCCTGCATGTGTCGCAGCGAGTGCACTTTTCGGCGTCTATCTCGTGCTTCTGGTATGGCCGAGGCTCTATCGCCTCTGCCGGGCAGCGCTGAGCGCAGCGAGTACAGCCGATACAGTCATCGGTTATGGAGTAGGTTATGAGGTCGCGGCATTTGCCGGCCGGGCAGCGCTTCTCGATGTGTGCCTGATACTCCTGGCGAAAGTGGCGAATTGTGGAGAGAACCGGGTTGGGAGCAGTCCGACCGAGGCCGCAAAGACTGCCCGCTTTAATCCGGGCGCCGAGCCGCTCGAGTGTCTCTATGTCGCCATCGCGGCCCGCTCCTTTGCATAGACGTTCAAGCGTCTCCATCATTCGCCTCGTACCGACACGGCAGAAGGTGCACTTTCCGCAAGACTCGGCCTGTGTAAAATCGAGAAAATAGCGCGCAACGTCGACCATGCAGTCGGTCTCATCCAGTACCACAAGGCCGCCTGAGCCCATTATGGCGCCGGTGCTTACAAGTGCCTCGTAGTCCACGGGCGTATCTGCAAGCGACGCCGGTACGCACCCCCCTGAGGGACCGCCGACCTGAACGGCTTTGAGCGCATGGCCATCCTGGATGCCGCCGCCGACCTCTTCGACTATCTCAGCCAGCGTTATCCCCATGGGCACTTCGATAAGCCCGCCACGCACGATCTTGCCCGCCAGGGCAAAAGTCTTGGTGCCTGTGGATAAGGAGGTGCCGATCGAGGCAAATGAACCGGCGCCATGTCGCAGTATCCATGGCACGAGAGCGAGTGTTTCGACATTGTTGACAAGAGTGGGCTTTCCGTTAAGCCCTTCTTCGGACGGATAGGGCGGGCGAAAGCGGGGCATGCCGCGCCTGCCCTCGACCGCGGCGATCAGAGCGGTCTCTTCCCCGCACACAAAGGCGCCGGCACCCTCGACGACCTCCAGCTCCACCGACTTTGCGCTGCCCATAACGCTCTGGCCTATTATGCCCCTTTCGCAGCATATCTCAAGCGCCCTGCGAAGGCGTCTTATGGCGAGAGGGTACTCCGAACGTACGTAAAAATAACCCTTCGCGGCACCGGCGAGTATGGCGGCGATAGCCATACCCTCTATGACACGGAAAGGAAATGATTCGAGGATCATACGGTCCATGAAGGCGCCCGGATCGCCCTCGTCCCCGTTACAGATAATGTATTTTGTGTCAGCATCGGCCCGGCGGACGGTAGCCCATTTCCTGCCTGTTGGAAAGCCTGCGCCACCACGCCCCCTGAGGCCGCTGTCGACTATTACTTCGATCAAGTCATCTGCGGACTGATGTGAAGCAACCCGACGGAGGGCGTCGAATCCATCCTTGCTGATATATTCATCTATGTTGAGAGGGTCCAGCTCGCCGCTGTGCTCGGTGGCTATGCGCATCTGTGCGCCGAAGTAAACGCCGTCAGGCCCGTCACGTACGTCTACATTATAACGGGTGATGGTGTCTGCCGGTTCGCTTCTGGCCAGCCTGTCAAGCAGACTGTACGCCGAGGCCGACAGTGATCGCGCCAGGCCGGCCGGCCTGAAATGACGATCAAGCACCTTACGCACGTCATCTTTCTGCAGCTTGCCGTAGCGTGCAGAGAGGCCGTTTGCAGCGACCTCCACCAGCGGCGTCTGGTACGAAATGCCGGTGCAGCCCACCGCCTTCAGCCGTGCCCCTATGCCCCTTCGGCCGATCTGGTGCTCAAACTCCCGGTAAACGTCCGCAGCGCCGCTGGCGACGCAGCTCGAGCACAGACACATGCGAACCTCTCCGACAGGCGACACAGAAACACCTTGCGGCCGGCCGACCGCAGACGGCTCCAGGGACTGCAGAAAATCTCTTATGACAGCGCCAACCTTTGCTGACGGGACGGGGCCATAAGTAACCTCGTCGATCTGAACGGCGGGGGCAAGCATGCAGCAGCCAAGGCATGCGACCTTTTCCACGGTAAATAGTCTGTCTGCATCGGTATCATCATCAGGGGCGATTCCCAGGTGTTTCTTAAAAGCGTCAAAAACGCCTTCAGCTCCCTTTACGTGACATGCAGTGCCGATACATACCTTCACGGTGTGTCGCCCCGCGGGCCTGTGACGAAACTGCGAATAAAAGGTCGCGACGCCCGATATATCTGCCGGTGATATAGAGGTCGTCTCAGCTATGCGGCGCAGGGCCTCTGCCGGAAGGTAGCGATAATGCTCCTGTATCGCTCTCAAGATCCCAATAACCGCCTCACGAGTGCGGCCGTGTCGCTCTATAATCTGGTCGACATCTGCGAGGTCAAGCTCGTCTGAGACGTTATCAGTCCTGGTGGCCATGTTTGTCATGTTACTCACCAATGCAGAAAAGCTCAGTTTCGCCTCTCAAGTACACGCGTCCGTTCACAATTGCGGGCGTGGTTACGCATGCCTGTCCGATCGAAGCCGAGCCCACCAGGTCAAACTCACGCCCTTTTCTTACTATGTGAGTGACGCCCGAGCGGTCGGTCAGGTAGACATTTCCTCCTGCGCTGACAGGGGATGAGTAGAAGCCCCTGTCAAACTCATGTATCCAGAGCAGGTCTCCCTCAGAGGCGTCAAAGCAGGCTACGGTGCCGTCGCTGGTGGCCAGCCAGAGCAGGCCATCAGCTGCCAGAGGACTCGATACATCGGGCAAATGATCGTAGGATTCCCACACGACGCTGCCCTTGGCTGGATCGATCGAGGCCACAAGGGCGTAGGCATTAGCTGCAAAGATCAGCTCTCCATCAAAGGCCGGCGATGGTCCAACTTCCCCTCCCATGCAGTCCACGCTCATGACAAGTGAGCCGTCCTCGGGATTGTAGGCCTCTATAAATGGACTGGCGCTGAGCACGACACTGTCTCCGGAGTCGATCTGTGCCAGGATCGGAGATGCCCACGACGCAAAGACATCACGTGACACGTGCCATGCCAGTCGGCCCGTAGCCGAGTCGAATGCGTACAGGTTGCCCCCAGCGTCATGGTCAAACTGCACCAGCAGAAGGTCTTCCCATGTCATAAGTGAAGATGCATGGCCGTACGGATTCTCAGGCTGGCCGAGATTGAAACCCCACACCATGTTGCCAGCAAAGTCGACTGCTACGAGGTTGCCGGTCGCGAAGATTGCATAGACACGCCGCCCGTCCACTGCCGCCGTCGGCGCAGCAAGGCCGGTATCGGCGCTTACCGCGGGCGTTGTGGCGGGTGAGTAAGGGATGTGGCTAACCGTATGGGTCCAGATAAGCTCGCCAGTGTCGGCATCGAAACAGTATATCTCCTCGGCGGCCGCGTCGGCGCCTGTCAGAAACACCCTGTCACCCCATATTACCGGCGAGTTGAAACCCGGCTTCGGCACGCTTGCCCTCCAGAGTATCTTTTCGCCCGATGAGGCATCCCACGCGGTTGGAGCTGTCCCGGTATTAGACCGGGCGCTGCCGAAGGGGCCGCGAAAGGAGGGCCAGTTGTCCAGTACTTGCGCCTCAGAGGGCGCCGCCACGGCGGTTTCGGGCACTCGCTCAAGCTGCGCAGCGAGGTCATCGGTCGGAAGCCCGGCAGGGCTTCGCGCAACAATGACTATAGCAACAGTCACCACGCCCAGACCCACCGCCGCCACAAGCCAGCGTGCAAGAGTTGGCGGCTGCATGGTGTCCTGTTCGGCAGGTAGGGCCATCACATCCGGCACATCACGGCTGATAAGGCGCATGACATGCAACGCTGCCAGCATGACAGCGATGCCACCGCCCAGAAGCCACGCGCCGACGCGCTGGAAGCGTTCGCTTGTGAAGTACGCCTTGCGCACAAGCAGATCAACTGCGCGCACCTGCTCGCGAACAATCGGGTCGTCGCCGCTCTCGGCCAGCTGGGCGATAAGCCGCTGGAGGGCAGGTGAGTCCAGCGGGTCTGCAGCAGTTGTACGCACATGGTTTATCACCATCAGAGCGCACACCACCATGCAGAACACCGCCGCGCCTGATGCGGTCGCTCGCGCTGCCCCATAGGCGGCCGGGGTCCACGCATTTTTTTGCTCGTCGCCTGGACTCACTCGTCTTGCTCCCTCGGCCCGGAACGCCTTGCCTGCTCGCGCGGGCAGTAGTTGAAACAGCGGGCGCAACTGAGGCACCACGCTTTATTAATCTCGTAATCGTCTCTCTGCCGGTAAATGGAAAGACTGAGCATCTTCATTCCGAACACCACCCCCAGAAACGCCCCCGCTAAGGCCCCGCCACGCCGAAAGCGCCCACGCACCTGCTCAGCGTCTTCGTAAAGGTCGGCTGCTGGCCGCCCTGCGGCTGCAAAGGCCTCGCTTTCGAGAGTTGTCTGGTCAGTCAGGCCGGCCTCCTCCATGTAGACCTGCTCGGCAGTGTAGACGGTCTTGTGCGCGCGTGAAAGAGGGGTGCCGGCATACCATCCTGCCACCATACCGGCTGCGACTATAAGCGGCAGCAAAAGCGATAGCAGAGCCAGTCGCTTTACACCCCGCTCGCGCGGCTCGGCGATGCGCTCAGGCGTCGGCTTTTGTATGGCTCCGAAGGGGCATGCGTTTTCGCAGAGCCTGCACTTGACACATTCGTCAGGGGTGATGGTTGCGTGCAGCCAGGATAGGCGCGAGCCCCATGAGAGCAGCACCGCATAGGGGCATAGAAAGCGGCAATAAGGCCTTGCCACGAAGATACCTGCGATAAGAAAAACCGCGCCAACCGTCACCATAAAGGCGCTGCCGGAAAGTCGAAAAAATGCAATAAAGGGATCATACCTGCAGACAATAAAGCCCGCACCGGTCGCCACGAAAAGCACCATCAGAGACAAGATAACGTACGGTACCATACGCAGTGCATGCTCGAGCCATTCAGGAATTCGCACGGGCCGCAGTGCCACCACATCCTGGACGGCGCCCAGCGGACAGACGGCACCGCAAAAAACGCGTCCAAAGAAAACGGCAGTGACAAGCGGCAGAAAGAAAAACCCGATTACGAAAATCGGTACCGTATATGAGGAATCTGAGATGCCCAGGATGACATTCTGCTGGGAACCCACCGGGCAGATGCAGCCCTGCCTCCAGAAGCCAAAGTAAGCTAGAGATACGATCATGAGTATGTAAACTCCCGCGCGGTAGCGCACCTTCAGCACCAGCAATGCCGTGACTGCAAGCACCGCAGCCAGGACCACAAGGTGCAGATACTCCCAGCTTGGCGCGTTTGGAGCAGGCGTGGTGGCCGTGGGGATAACGTAGCCGCTCTCAAAATCAGGCTCCGGATACCTGCCAGCGCCCGCAGCCGGTGCGGTGGCAACGCCCGACAGCGTCAGAAAGACAACAGCAATGAGCAGCCCCTTCATCAGGACAGCCCTCCGGACGTACTGTCGTTTTCACCCTTGAAAATGTACGGCCGTGAGGCGCTGACCCGGACAAAGGCATCAGCAGGACAGACCGCAGCGATGGCGCACTCGTTACAGTTCAGGCAGCGATCGTGACGCACCTGCAGAAAGAGAGAGCCATTGCCGAAAGTATTGCAGCCCGTGACGCACTTAGCGCAGCCTATGCAAAGCGGCTCATCGATTACATATTCGAAATAGGGCTCCTCGATGAAGCGCCTTCGTATTGCGCCGGTGGGACAGGTCTGGTTTTCCGCAGACTCATCAAGGCTCCTGGCACCCGGCAGGAAATACCCGAAGCAAAGCTCACAATACCCGCACATGGCGTAGGCATGGACGCACTTGACCGCTGAGGGTTTCAACACGCACTCGGTGGCGCAGCGCCCGCACTGTGAGCAAAGGTACGGATCCAGCTGCCAGACCGGTCTGTCGGCACGCCGGCCCGCTGTAGAGCCCTGTGCGAGCGCTCCAAGCGCCGCGGCGCCCAGGCCTCCTGCCAGAAAGCGTCGCCGCGCCTTGGTCTTCTTGTCATCGTTTTTCATCAATATCACTCTTTCGGCTTTGCGGGTGGTTGCGAAAATCTCGGATCTATACGCCGTTCAAAGCGTGCCGGCGGCAGGTTGCAATCTGGCAGCAGCCGACAGCCGCCGCATGCCGGGGCCACACTGCAGGTTGTGCTCTCAGAGCTGAGGGACCTCCCTGAGCCGACGAGCCATCCGGCCATGCCGAAAATGCCTCCCATCATTGCCCACCGGCCCGTGCGTACGAAAAACTCGCGACGGTCGGTCTTCTCTCCGTAAGCTTTCATGGTGTCTTACCTTCCTCGGACCGTCTTACGAATATCCTCACAAGGCCGGCGCCTCCGTCGAGCACCAATACGCGTCCCATGGAGTCGGCGGCCAGGTCGAGACCGACCGTGCCGGGGGCAAAATGCCTCGGCCCCGCCACCACAGTATTGAGGCTGCCGTCAGGCTCATACACTTTTACACGTGGCAGTCCCTTTTCCGAAGTGACCACGTGCCCCTGGCGGGTTACAGCCAGGTGCGTTGGATTGCAGCAGCCGCAGAAGCCTTCTATGCCCATGGATGGCTCGCCCCAGTATGCGTCGAGGCTGCCGTCAGGAGAGTACTTCTCCACGCGCAGCCTGCCGGGGTTGGTTATCCAAAGCGCTCCGTCGGTGGCAGCCGCGACGTCGAAGCACCGGCTCGGTATAAGAAAACCGTGATAATCGGCTGATGGGCGGGGTCGGCCTATCTGGCTGAGGAGTCTTCCCGAAGTGTCGAAGCGCCAGATAAGCTTGCTGCCGGCGTCAGCCAGGTAGACTGCATCATCGGTAGCGGCCATTCCAGAAATGAACGCTCCCTCGCCGAGGCTCGTCCACTCTGACTCATGAGAACCATCCGGACCGTATACGTTGACATGATCTACCGAGGCAACGAAGATCTGCCCCTGTGGTCCTATCGCTATCGTCCGAGCCGGCGCGAGAGTTGAAAACCGCCCGGCCGCTGTGCCTTCAGCATTCCAGATGGCTACCTCCTGCGCTCCCGCCACGAATATGCGATCCTGAGCATCTACGGCCAGGCCGGCCGGCTGCGCAATGTCAAGCTCTATAACGCTGGCTTCGTCCCAGAGCAGCAGCTCCTCCGGAACGTCCATAAACTCTTCAATGCTGTATTCGTAAGGATTCATGTGCGCACCTTCTGAGTACCTGAAAATCAGAACGGCCAGAAGAATAAGAACGCCTGCAATCACCGCCACTACAAGCACGCGATAAAGCACGACCGCCGGCGTCCTCCGACCTTCATCCACCAGTTGCAGCCTCCATTTGACCACCAGTAAGGTCGAGGCATACAAGCCTCATCGAGTCACGAGCCAACAGACGACCATTCACAAGTGCCATCGGGCCCCAGGCGTCCCGCCCATCGAGGATGTCAGCTCGGGCAATCTCCCTGTACCCTCTGCTGGTGGCCTCTATCATCGTCAGCACGCCATCATCCGAAAGCACCAGTATCCTGCCGTCCACGAGCAGAAACGGTCCCAGGCCGAAACGCTTCTCCATGCCGCTGGTCCAGACCAGCTCCCCCGTATCAGGGTCGAGACATGCAAACTGCCTGCGCAGCGCGCCAGAGTCATTTGTCAGGACGCCGTAGAGATATCCATTGTAGAGGATCGGCGTCTGCTGCTCGCATGAGAAAACAGACTTGTCAAGCGTGTAGAGCACCTCCACGTCAAACTCGCCACCTTCTTCTATTACCTGCACCATCATGCTGCCGCCGCCGTAGCCGGCAGTCAAAAACACCCGCCCGTCATCAAAGACGATCGGCGAAGGCGCTATGACAGGCCGGTCCCACTCGGTGGAGTGCCAGAGCACCTCTCCGATGTCGTCGCCGTCAGCAGCCACTCCTACAACAGCGCCGATGGCGCTGTAGACGTACATTCTCCTGCCGGCGAATTCCATCGGCATGACCGATGAATGAGACATTGCCCAGCCCTCTGGATTGGGCGTCTGCCAGAGCACCTCGCCTGTGGCGATGTCCACGCCGATCATCAGGGCGCTGCCGCCGGGTGCGATCACCGCCGTGTCGCCGTCTATCAGGGGGCACTGGCCAGTGTACCAGAGCGGCACCTGCGTATTGTATTCAACCTGGAGGTCTATCCCCCAAAGGAACTCACCCGTCTTGGCGTCTATGCATGTTACGTGGCACTTCGGCCCTATGGAGAGGACATGCCGATCAGTCACAGCCGGGACGGTTCGGGATATGCCGTGGTTTCGCTTGATACCGATCTCATACCAGCGCCGCCAGATCTCCCGGCCATCATCCAGTGAAAAGCAGCGCAGAGCGTCACCCTGCTTTTCTTCGTCGTAGTCCAGGATATAAACACGCCCGTTGTGCACGGCAGGCCCGGCGTGCCCATCACCGAGATCGACTGACCAGAGGACCTCCGGCCCATGCTGCGGCCAGCTGTCTGCAATTGGAAAGTCATCTTTGACGATATTATCGAAATCCGATCCGCGAAAGCGGGGCCACTCGCCGCCAATCGCCGACGGTTCTCCGTCAAACGACATGAAGATGCCCGATAAATCCACCATTGCAGGCGTGCGATGTGCGCGGGCCTGGATATTGCTTTCAAGTGGAACGCGAATCCCTATGTCGACAGCCGGCGCCAGGCTCAGCCACCACCACAATAAGGCCGTGCCGGCCGCAGTCACAATCGTTGCGGAGATTGCACCAGCGATTCTTTCGTCCATGTATCCAACCTCTATGAGCGCTTGCTGCGCATCTCGATGACTGGCATACGCCGAACAGTAATTTTACGGATTTTGCGTGTTTGTGTCAAAAATATGGACCCCTGTGCACCTTGACATCCGTCCTAGGGCTTCTGTCGCAAATATAAGTGGATAAAGGCTTTCTGAGTACCACAGCGAAGCAAAGTACAGCCCTATGGCAGCAGCAGGCAGGTCAGGGCGGGCTGTCAGCTCGATAAGCCTGCATACCCCCTTTCTCGCCTCAGTAGAGTTGGCGTACCCTGCCGCAGCGAGCGCACCTACGGCAAGTGCAGTCTCCTCGATGGTGCCCGAAACCCCCTGTGCTCCGCCCCAGCTGCCATCTTTGTTGGCGGCCGCAGCGAGCCACCGACAGCCGCCGGCAGCTTCCCTGGTCATGTCGGCATCGGCAAGCAGACTCACAACCCTGGCCGTGCCGTATGTCGGATTTGCCTGGTCGGGCGCCAGCTGGTTTCCAAACCATAGCGGCAGCCACGACCCATCTGCGCCGCGGCACGCATTGAGATACCCTGCGCCTGCAAGCAACGCACGATCCATCCGACGGCCAAGTACGCAATCAATATGGGGACGCCACCGCCGGAAAGCCGCCAGTGCATGAGCGGTAATATCGGGACAGCTGCGGTCAAAGGGCAGGCGCCCCCAGCCGCGGCAGAAGGTCGGCATGCCGCCGTCGCGGTTCTGAAGGTCCAAGAGCCACAAGAGCCCTCTTCGAGGAGCGTCTGCCAACATAGCCCTTGCCGGGGTGTTTGGTATCTCGCGCGCCAGGGCAGCGGCAGCTAGCAACGCTCCGGCAGTGTCATCGGCGTCCGGCACGCCGCCGGCCAGATCGGTCCAGGCCCAGCCACCACCGGCAGCTCCAGTGTAGGGGTGTCGTTGTGAATGCTGCTGATCGACAAGCCACTGCAATATCGACCGGCGCTCGCCTTCGCTCAAGAGCTTCTCCAGTATGCCGGCCCGGTCGAGGGCATTTACTGAAAGCGTTGTCAGCCATGTGGCGAGATTTGTGTCTATCGGCCAGCTGCCATCCGTGCGCATGGAGCTTTCCAGGAATCCGACTCCACGTTTCACAACTTCGTGGCCGTGGAGTCCCGCTGCAGCCAGACCTGCTGTGACAAAGGCCGTCAGCGGTGTTGCCTCAAGAAAGCCGCCGTTTGCCGGCTGTATGCGGGTGAGCAGTCTCATGGCGTGCATTCTTAGAGCCGAGCGCACCGGCCGCATTGGTGAAAAGTCGTGTGTGCGCGCATGTCGTGCAAGCCCTATCGCCACGAGCGCGGGCAGTGCATAACTTACCACCTGCAGACGCAGCGAGGAAAAGAGGCGCCGTGGCGCCGCGACAAGCTCAAACGGCAGCTGTGGGACATGTTGCCAGCACTCCGGCTGGGCACCCAGAATCCCCGAAAGCGCCGCAACGGTCAGTATCGGCGCGCTGAAGGTGCGGTCCCTGCCGTACAGATCCGCTACGGCACTGCTGATTCTGGCCGGCTCCAGGGACCCTGTCTCATTGCACACGCGCTGCTCGACGGTCCTGACCAGTCCTGCGTGGCTCCTGAAACCTGCAGAGCGCAGGCAGGATAAGACAAGCAAAGTCGTTGACAGGTTGCTTGGACTCTCGGGTGTATCGCCGTAACCGCCGTCAGGATTGACGTTGGCCGCCAACCAGTCAAGCCCTCTTTCAATCCGGCTGCGGTGTTCCTGTTTGTCGATCATCCACAGGGCAAAGACGGCAAGGGCACTCGCCAGGGCGCTCGACGAGAGCCGCCCCTCAAACCATCCGCCGGGCGTACGGCTATTCACAAGACGACCGGCACAGTCCTCAAGGGCGCAGCGCACGTCGCTTTGCAGGTTCGTGGCAGTCATGCGGATATCCCTCCGGAAGTAAGGCTGCCGAGGGCAAGCAGTGCATAAAAAGTGTATTCACAGTCAGGTAGGGGACCGCCCTGAGCGAGCCGCTCCTGTGAGACCCCCTCATCCAAGCGGGCGCCCGCGAAGCCTCCCGACTCGTGCCAGTGCGCAGCGATAAAGTCAAGGCTCCGTCGCCCTTGTGCAGCGCACCCGGCGCCTGCCTGGCAAAGCGCGTGAAGAGCGGTCGCTGTCGAAAGCAAGTCTCCCGACGGCCCCAGAGCAGACGCTCGAAATGCGCCATCACTGCCTTGTCTATTGTGCAGCCATTCGAAAAGGTAGCCTTCGGGGGGCACTCGCAGAGCATTGCGAAGAACCACTGCAGCAGCGGTGGCGGTGGTTGTTCCGAGGGCCATGCCGGGCTCATTTGCAAAGGCCCCGTCGCCGCTTCTGAGAGCTTCGAGAGACCTGAGGATGCTCGAAGCGGAGTCGATTTCCACGCCTGCATCCTGATACGCCCCAACCGCCAGAAACATTGCATACACGCTGCCTGATGAGGCGGCGCGGTTCACTGCGTAGGCGCCGTCGCTGCTCTGAAATGCTCCAACGAGCCTTCGCACCTGGTCGGGGGCCATCGCCTGCTTAACAAGGGTACGTAAACGGATCAGACATGAAAGATGAACCAGGTCGAGATCTGCGCCATTGCCGAAGCGCTCGGCAAACGACGCGGCCGCATGCTCAGCAGGCTCTGAGCCCAGGGCAATTAGCGACTCCACCGCAAAGAGACTGTAGTAGAGATCGCTGTCGCCTGAAGGGCCGCAGTAACCTCCGTCTTCACATGAGCATGACCTGATGAATGCGATGATCCGCTCACGTGCCTCCTCGCTTAAGAGCACGCGCGCTCTCGATGCCGCCGCTATCATCTCTGATCCGATCGTCATCGTGATATGCCCTCAGCGCAATGAGACACCGCTGCCTTATAAGTCAGGGGCACTCCTGGCGTGGCGATATTCATATGTGTGCTGCGGACCCAGAATCCGCCCAATGCATCGCTGAAGCAGGCTCTTTAGCTCGCTGTTTCGCAGCGACTGGAGCGCATCAACGGCCATGCTGCGATACCTTTCCTTTATCTCGCGAGCAGCTGCTATAGCCCCGGTTTCGGCAACAGATTCTCTCATATTTTGCGCGTTGGAGCCCTCGAACCAGAGGCGCGCGATCTGAGCCCTCTGTGCCTGGTCGACATCGCGACAGGCAAGTGCAAGAACCAGCGAGGGAGCAGGTGTGCCGCTTCGACCGGAGGATGCGTCTTTTGCGAAGTCTTCAATGTCATCATGAACCTGGTAGGCCACGCCGAGCGCACCAGAAAAAGCACGAAGCGCAAAGTGCACTGACTCGTCGGCTCCTGCGGCCACGGCAGCGAGCCTGAGCGCTACTTCAAAGGCCGGCGCGGTCTTGCGCCGAAATATATCGATAACCTCATCCGGCAGGGGTATTTTCAGCGATCTTCGCCATGAAAGCTCCTCACCCTGGCCCACGCAGAGTGTGCGATGGCCTTCAGCAGCTATTGAAAGCATACGGGCGATCTCATCTGCCGGAGCGCCGCATTCCGCGATCATACGGTAACCCTCACCGATCAGCAGATCGCCTGCATTGAGAGCTACACCGATGCCGTGCGCCTCGTGAAGGCTCGGCTCCTCGTAACGCCTTTCGTCGGCATCCTCTATATCATCATGCACCAGTGATGCCTTGTGAAAGCACTCGATGGCAACAGCTATGTGGCGCATCGTGTGCGAAAGCTTCTCTGATGCCCCAAGCGCACGGCCGGTCAGCACCGTCAGCAGGGGACGCCAACGCTTGCCCGCACGGCCAAGCCACGAGTAAGCGATCCGGCTGGCCGATCCTTCAGGGCTGCCGAGCAGTCCCGACAGCTCCCCCGGCTCAAACCAAGAAGCAATCTCTTGTCGCAGCGCGTCAATGTCGATTCGGTCGGCCTTGACCGGTGAGCTTTCACTGAGATGCTCGAGAACCCATTCGACCTCGACCTCTGTGCCTTCGCAACCGTCCCGTATCAGGGGTATAGCAATGCCGGGTATCGCATCCTCGGACATCGGGGCAAACGCCCGCTCGAGCACCGAAAGGCAGCTGACGCCGACGATAGCGTCGACCATTCCCATCTCAATAAGTCTGCAGGCTATAGTAGTGCCCTCGGCGACGAGTGTCAGATAGCCGAGCCTTTCAGCCAGCTCCTCGAGCTCGGCTATCGGGCAAGCGCCGCAGCGCGCACAAAGTAGCCCCAGCTCGTCAAACTCACCCCTGCAGTGCTGAGACGAGCGCATGCATTGCGGCAGGAGAAACAACCGCCGCTCGAAAGGCGTAGCTGCAACCTCCGCCCTCCATATCTCATTGCTGAGAAGCACCGCCATGAAGTTCATATAACCGGCACTTGCGCCTGCGGTGGCAACTGCACGGTCTGCGTGCTCCAGCAGGTCACGAAGGGGAAGAGGCGCCGTCGCCTCGATATCGGCCGCATACTGCATGGCGGCTTTACGAAGCCTTTCGCGCTCGGCGCTCTTGGCCGGCACATCATATCCCTGGGGGCCGACGGCACCGGGCCGCTCGGCTTCGGCCGTGGCTGCCGAGCGGTCGATCCCGGCGATAAGACGGGCGACAAGTGCACCTCTGTCGGCCAGTATCATCAGTCTTCCTCCATTGCCCGCTCAAGGCCACAAGTGACGATCCTGTCAGCCATAAGCGCCCATTCCGAAAAACCATTGTTTCTTTGCAACGCGATAGAGCAGGCTCTTTTCCGGTATCGACTCCCCATTGATATTATGGCTTGGTCGCGGGCACATCTGCGAAAGCTCGTCGAGTGCTGTGCCCCGGGCGCTTGTGTCGCGCGCGCCCTCGGAGGCGAGAAAGCGCTCAAGGGCGGCTGGATCCTCCATGAGGATGCAGCCGCTCGTGGCACGCGAGGCCATGTTTCTGAAGCGTCGTAGAAATCCCGATCGCTGGAACACCTCAGCCACAGCAGCACCGCCTGCCAGGGAGTCACAGGCAAACTGCACAGGAGGGCATGGCTCGACGTCTCCGGCGGCATTGACGTGATGGCTCATGCCGGCAGCCGCCGGACAGACTGCGCGGCCCAAATGGTCCCAGTAGGCATCGATAATAAACAGCGGAGAGCGTCGTCGTGCATCAACGATAAACTCCCTGAGCATGCGAATCTCGCGCCCTTCAAGCGCAAGTTCGGCAGATGGCATAGGCCCCACAGGGCGAAATATGTAGTACCAAAGGTAATGTGCGCCTCGCCCGGCCATGTCTTCGATAAAAGCTTCCGTGGCGACCTCAGAAATGTTTGTGCGGCACACACTGGTGGCTACACCGGTTATCAGGCGCGCCTGCCTGCAGAGCTTCAAGGCCTCCATGGCCGCTTCGTAAACTCCGGTCGCACCGCGGCGGACATCGCTCTCTTTTTCGAGGCCCTCTATGCTTATAAGAGGGGTAACGTTTTTGAGCCGGCGCATCTCACGCACGTGGGAGGGGGTCAGCAGCGTGCCATTCGTAAAAACTTGAAAATAGCAGTCCGGATGCTTCGCGATTAGGTCAAACAACCGGTCATAAAGCAGGGGCTCACCGCCGAGCAGGCCGAAAAAGCGTGAGCCTTTTAATCTGGCCGCTCCAATGACCCTATCAGCGACCTCAAAAGTGAGGTCCCTGGGCCTGCCGGTAGAGACCCAGCAGCCACGGCATGTGAGATTGCAGCGGTCGGTAAGGCTCAAAAAGAGAAAGGGCGGAAAGAACTCGCCTCTGACAAGACGGCTGCGGTGGGCAAGAGAAGCCCGGACACCTGCCCAGGCAAAATTCGTCGCAAACTTTCGCAGAAGCCCCGCCTCGCTCTCGGAAATCATCCGCATGGCTGCCGTTATGGTCATGTGGCTTCCTGCTCAGGGCCGCTGACATCCGCCTGCGAATCAGATGGTCTTTCTTCAGATTTGCTTCCAAAGGCCCTGTCTACGCTGGCCTGGTCGAAAAGCCGTGCACGACGCATGCGGCTTTGCCTTGAAAGCGCCTCCCGCAGGTCGCCGCCGAGTGCCTCACCGACATCGAGCCGCACTCGGGCGCGCCCCGCGGCTTCTCCAGTGACATCGCCTCCGTTTATGGGCGCCTCGGCATACTTTGGAAAGATGATGGCCCCTTCGGGGCATATACGCGCACATGCGGGACAGTTGGTCTTGCAGTTTGCCGGGTGAGCCACTCTAACCTTCCCGTCGTCGGTCCCCTCGTAAACGCCGAAGAGGCAGAAGCTCAAGCATTGGCGGCAGTCTATGCAGCGGTCAGGATCGATAACGGGAAACCAGGGGATCCATTCGCCCTCTGGAGGAGTGTCAGGCATCTCTCGGGGCTCTCCTGCAGGCTCGCCCGTGAGCCCTTTTATGCACGCGGCAAGCTCCTGGCGAGTACCTGACCGCATGTCGAGCACATGAAGCTCTCGCTCAGCCGGGTCGATGCCCGCCGCAGAGAGAAGCGCGCGCACGGCACGTTCATGGCAGGCTGCCACGATGAGGCGCCCGCTTCCCGCCATCTCCGGGAGCTGATTTTCGTGACATGCTACGAGCCGGCATAGATCGTCTATTGCGCTGATATGCACCTGGCGTGCACATAGTGCGTCGAGTATCTCGCGGCGGATCTCATCCGCAATGAGGTGATTGAATGCACAGTGGCAGAATATCACGCGCGTGTCGGCGCTTATCACGGTCTCTCCGTTTAGTCCTGCGATGCGACGTGACGGCCGGAGACGTCATAGCACGCAAGATCGCCCGTGCTGCTGCGAATGTACAGGCGGCCGTTTGCTATCACCGGCGCAGTCCATATCCGGGCGCGCCCTGGCGAAAAGGTGTCGCTTTGAGCGAGCTCAACGTACGATTCGTTGTTCGCCCTGGCCACGTAAACAGTGCCCCGCTCGTTGCCGATGATGAGCTTGTCAGCGACGGCGATATGTCCGCCGAAGCCGGTATTGTGACTCCACTTGCGCTCGCCGGTCGTTGCGTCAATGCAAACAAGCTCACCCCTGCCGGCATTACCCGTGATGCCGTAAATATGGCCGTCAAGAATCGTACAGGAGGAAAACTGCGCAGAGAGCGCCGAAGTTTCCCAGACCTTCGTGACTTCTTCGCTTGAGATGTCCAGCAACGCTGCTCCACGGCGGTAACCGCTGGTTATGAAGCAATACTGATCGAAAAAGAGCGGATCGGCTGCATTTACATCGTGGCTGGTCTCCCAGGGATATGACCACAGCTCGCTGCCGTCTTTCAGCGAAACACCATAAATGGCCTCTGCCCCGAAGACAGCAACTGCACGCTCTCCATCAAGCTCATAGACCACCGGAGTGGCGTAGCCTGGTGCCTGAGGGGGGCTTGCCCATATTGTCTCACCAGTATCCTTGTCAAAGGCCATGCCATGGCGCCCGGCGTTGACAATGACCTTCTGCCCCTCGACTATCGCAGAGCCGGAAAAGCCCCAGCGGGGGGCTCTCGCCTGCATGCTTTCGGAGATGTTGATCCCCCAGATTTTCTCACCCGTCTGGGCGTCAAGGCAGAAGATATGACCCTCGCTCGAAAAGGTATAGACCCTCCCATCATGGACAAATGGAGTCGCCCGGGGACCAGGGTATTGAGATGGCTGACACGGGTATGAAAAGGTCCAGATCGTCTGGCCGGTGTTGACGTCTATGCATCCGACATAATCGGTCCTGTCCGTATTGCCCATTGTGTAGAGACGATCTGAGACAACGGCAACGGCCGAATAGCCTGCTCCCACGTTAGTAGTCCAGGCAGCAGTAAGCCCGGCACGAATCGCCTCTACTTCAAAGTCATCTCCTCCATAAAAGCCGTCGCCGTCTTCGCCACGCCAGCGGGGCCAGTCAGCAGCGACAGCGATGCCCCCAATCAATGCGACAAGAGCCAGCACAGCAAGGGCCCTGCAAAAAAAAGTCTCGGTAATTGATGCGTGCCTTCTCATGGTCCTCTCCCAAAGATAGCCATGTTGACATGCCCTGTTGCCGACAGTGTCGCCGTTGTGGCCGCTTTGTATAAAGATGAAATGTAAGTGTCTTAAGGGCAATATGATATCCATGCGCTTTTCCGGTGCAAGCCTTGCATCCAGCAAGTCATAATTGGTACGTCGGCGCACACCCCCTTTTGTTTTTCAGGGGTATTGAACACTTTCTTGCCTTGAAAGTTCCGGCTTTATCAAGGCAGTGACTCTATAATGTGATGGGATTCTGGCTGAGAGCTCAGTGAAAACGCGCGCCCATGAGGATTGACGGAGTGCTTCGAGGCGGTACAATGATGCCGGGTGCGCCTTGGCGGTTATCTTGGCTGTCAGCGGTGTTTGCGCGGTGCAGATTGCTGCCTGTGCAGGCCAGTGAAGAAGGAGACTTGATTGGCGAAGAAGGGACGGATCACGGTCGCAACTTGCCAGTTTACCGTTGGTTCGAATATCACCTCGAATGGGCGGCGTATAAGGGAGCAGATCGACCGTGCCCGGCGCATGAGGGCCGAAATGGCCCATTTTCCGGAGTCTGCGCTCAGCGGCTATGCCGGAGTAGATTTCACCAGCTGGGATGATTTCGACTGGGACCTGGCCACATCGGAGATGATCACAATATGCAGGCACGCCCTCAAGAGGCGGATTTGGGTGCTCGTCGGCAGCGCCCACCGACTCAACGGCGGCAACCTCCCGCACAACTGCACTTACCTGGTGGCCCCGGACGGCACTCTCGCCGACAGGTATGACAAGTGCTTCTGCACTGATCGAGATCTTGAGTTTTATACCCCTGGCGAGCATTTCGGGATTTTCGAGATAAACGGCGTAAGGTGCGGCATGCTTGTATGTTTTGATGCGAGATTTCCCGAGCTCTATCGCCAGTACAAAAGGCGCAACGTCCAGGTGGTCCTGCACTCTTTTTACAATGCGCGCGCAAGAAAGGCAGGGCTTCTAAGTGAAGTCATGCCAGCCACCATCCGCACTCGCGCAGCATCCAATTACGTCTGGGTGAGCGCTGCGAATGCAAGCGGCCACTACCAGGAATGGCCCAGCTTCCTGGCGCGCCCCGACGGTACCGTAGCAGCCGGGCTCACGCGTCACCGCCCTGGTGTTTCGGTCAACACGATCGATACGTCGCGCAGCTTCTATGACGCTGCCGGTGTCTACCGCAACCGCGCAATGAAGGGTCTCTTGAACAGCGCACCATCAGTGCGCGACAACCGCAGCCGCGACAGAAAGAGCCTGTGAGGGCAGCGGGGCAGCGGTCACTGCAGGTTTTCCATAGCCGGTTCAAGGGACTCTGTCAATTCTTCCACTGATGCGTCTATACTCTTTTTCAAATCCGTAACTGCAGTATCGCCGACGATAAAAAGCCGCTCGACCTTTGCGCTTATCTCGGAAAACTTTGCATCCCAGTCGGCCATTGACTTCTTCAGGGTAGCCCTGGCGTCGTCGCCCTTTTCCTCAGCGCGGGCAGCCAGCTGCTGCATCTGGGTCTCCAGTGTGCTGAGCTCTCGAAGGGTCTGATCAACATAAGTGCCCAGCTCTCCCTGCAGGCCATCAGCTCCTGTCGAGAGCTCTTGTAAAAGCTGGTGCGGTGACGGTACGGCACGGTCAGGCGCGGATACCCGGTCAGCAGGATCCGGTGAAGGCGCCTCCGGCAGGTCACCTTCGCCAGGCTCTGCCGGTTGCTCGCCGCAGCCGCTTAGAAGTACTGCAAAAATCGCGAACAAAAGCGCAAGATGGCTCCACTTCATACTCTTGTCCCCTTTCCAGGCAGTTGCCAGGCTTCTTCATAAGAGCAATTATGTGCCCGGGAGCTGCATTTGTAAGCAGTTCCGGCTGATCACTTGGCCAGAGCCCCGCCCCTGGCGGCACAAAAGCTTCACCAGGGGATGATCGAAATATGTACCTTAGTCAGGTAAGTGTAATGGCTCCTCACCCGGGGGTAGCGGGGCTTCTTCATCTGGATCCGGCCTTTCTGGAACCTCCGGAATCTCCTCCGGAGGCAGAGGTGGCAGCTCTTGTGGCGCGGGTGGAGGAGGGTCAGGTAATTGCTCAGGGCACCCCGCAAGTACGACCATGATCGCTGCCATTAGTAACGCAACATGATAGGACTTCATCTTCCTCTCCTTCACGGGCTATCCACACTGATTTCGTTTCCGATAATCACTCGCACGATCGCCCCCATAACCTCTTCAAGCCGGATAAAGGCACCCAGCCCCACATCTCAGTACAAGGGCAGGGGGGGATCATCGGGCGGTGGCGGCTGCTCGGGCGGCTCGGGCAGCTCTGGAAGCTCTTCAGGAGGCAGCGGAGGAAGCTCCGGGGTCTCCTCGGGCGGTGGCGGTTCTACAAACTCATCCCCGCAGCCTGCAAAGGCGACTGCGAAAACCGCAGCCAGCAGTGCAACGTGATATAACTTCATTTCTGCGTCCTTTCCGGGCCTCTCTGGCCTCCATAAAGCTTATGGTAGCTTTTCACAGCGCTCGTATCTCTCTGCCGATGGGCAAGCCGGCACAGTCAAGCACCAGGTAAGCAATCGAAAAGACCAGCACCATCCTTTCGTCCAGGTTTGATCACAGGCGCTTGCGTCCCCGTTGGCCTCACCGCCACCCGGCAGGTCGGCCTTGTAATTCCTTCACCAGCGGGCAGTCCACGCAGTTCATGTCCATGAAGCTGTGTCTCAAGACAGCTTATCTCCTGCTTACTATCTGCGACACGGCGACAATTGGCTTTGTTCCTTTCAGCAGGTTTCGTCGCCGGGCTCTCAGCGGATGCGCGGGGTGGACAGCCACATGTCGGCATTGTGGCCCATATCGGCCTTTAGCTTGTTCGTGGCTTCGGTGAGATCGGAAAGAACCGGCAAAGAAAGCTCCGTGTCAGCGGCCCTGACGTTGTCAGTTATCTGGGAGACATTACGGGCACCCGCAAGCACCGACGCAACGCCCTCCTGCGCGAGGAGCCACCCAAGCGCAAGCGTTTCCATCGGATGACCTGTTGCCTCTGCAATCTCGCGGATGCTTCCGAGCGCGCGAAAGGTTTCTTCTTCGTGGCCCGGTTCGTCGTGGTCGGCCTGGGCCCTTGCGGATGCAAAATGCCTTGTGCGCGCCCGGCCGAGTGGAACCTCCTCGACAGTTGCAAACTTGCCCGTCAAGAGCCCCTGCATAAGAGGGCTGTAAGCGACAATGCCTACATTTTCATTGACGCAAAGCGGCTGGATCTCGTACTCAATCGCGCGAAAGAGCAGGCTGTACGCAAGCTGGTTTGATGCTACCGACCCGAGCTGGAGTATGTTTGAGAGATCTTCGACACCGAAGTTGCTTACGCCAATGGCGCGTATCTTGCCTTTTTCCCTGAGACGGTCGAGCGCGCGCCAGGTTTCCTCAAGCGGCACGCGTCGTGAAGGCCAATGGACCTGGTAAAGATCAATATAGTCGCGCTTTAAGCGTTTTAAGCTCCGGTCGCAGGCGGCTGTGAGTTCATCGGCTGCCAGATGTCCGGAGCTGACCTTTGTCAGGATCACAGCTTCATCACGCCTGCCCTCGAGTGCGCGACCAAGCATCTCTTCACTGTAGCCGCGACCGTAGCCCTCTGCAGTGTCAAACGTAGTCACGCCAAGGTCGAGCGCAGCGTGAATGGCATCAAGCGCCTGACTTTCGTCCTGAGGACCCCAGGTCTGATCACCCACTATGGCCCAGCAGCCCATCGCTATAGCCGAAACCGTTATGTCAGTGTCGCCAAGCTTGCGATACTTCATCTTTCACACCTCTTTATCAGTACAAGAAGTACTCTTGCCGATCAAGCGCCGGAGGCCTCACCTGCAAAGACACTCGCCCGGAGCAAAGCTACGGAACCCTCTTTATTCGAGAATCGGTGAAAACGTCCGTCTCGTCATGGCTGGTGCTGGAAAACTCAGAGACAATCGCTCCCTCCTCGCCCGCCTGAAACCAGTGTAGCGTGTCGGGCGGCAGCGTATACTGCATGCCGGGCAAAAGCTCAATCTCGTGAAAAACCGTGTAGCAGTCCTCGTCCCCTTCGGGGATATGCGCATTCATGTGATCGGTCGGCTCGCCGGGCACATACAGCCATACTTTGCCCCAGCGTACGCGAAAGGTCTCCTGTTTGCCCGGTCGCCCGTTTGCAGGAGGGTGACGGTGCTCAGGGCAGGTCTGGCGGGAAAAAAGAATAAGCTCCTTGGCGCAGTAACGGTCTGTATTCACATAGACCAGTATCTGTACGCCAGTCTCATCAATCCTGCCGAGGCCGAGATCGGTCACCTCCATCCCTGCTGCCTCCTCGATGGTGATGACGATTCCGGCGGACTCAAGCATCCTGGCAGCGCGATCGCGCGATTTTCTGACGACATCTTCTGGAAGCATACGACCAGCTCCTGAGCGGCCACCATCAACAGTCGTCTGAGTATATGTGTGCGACCGGCGTTTTCCATGCATAAAAGCTTGAAGCTGGTGACGAGCGTCATGCATGTGGCTGCGATAGAGCCTCAGGCGCCCCCTGTCCATGCTTGGAACCACATCGCACGCAGTTTTATGGGCGCAGCGCGCCGTTACGGGGCGCTCATGCCAGGGACTTGCCGGTTGAGCTTATAGCCAGGCTTGCGTGCAGTACTCCCTTTTCGCGCCGCAGCTCCTCGGCGAAACTTCGTATGTCTCCGGCGTGCCCCTTGACCATTATCATCTCGGCGCACAAGTGCGTATCGAGGTGAACGTGCGTTGTGGCGAGGACGTCACGGTGGCGCTTGTGCTGTAATGTCACAAGCCGCCTGGAAAGCTCACGCGCATGGTGATCATAAATGATTGTGACTGTGGCGAGTGCCTCTTCGTCACTCTCCCAGTCCTCCTCGACGAGACGGCTGCGCACCATGTCCCTGATAAACTCCGAACGATTGGTATAGCCCGCCTTGCGAACGAGTGACTCGAGCTTAAGGTAAAGCCTCTTCTCCAGCGAGAAACTAAGGCGCATAAGTTCGCTCATAAACACCCCCTTAATCATGGCTGGATTAAAAATAATACCGGCGAATGTTACCTTGTCAATGGCTCTTCACGCCAAGACGGCCGCGTCACCTGTAGAGCCCGTAAGGGAGCATCCGCCTCCGGCAGAGCACGCTACACCGCTGGTGGCATGGTCTTTTCTGGAACCTTACTACTGGCGCATCTGTTAAGAAATCAGTCACGCGAGGTGGCACAATATCCGTCGAATAACTGGCTGCAGGGGGAGTTCTATGAACGAGTTTGAGTCTGCTGTCAGGAATGTCGGTGGCCGGATGCTGTCGATGGGCATTGACTGCATTCAGGTTAACGTCGGCCTCAAGTGCAATCAGCACTGCGCGCATTGCCACGTGGAGGCCTCTTCCAGTCGCACAGAGATGATGGGATGGCCGGTCATGGAGGCTGTTACGGAGATAGCCTCTGACCTTGCGGTACCGCTGGTTGACATAACAGGCGGCGCCCCTGAGCTCAATTGCAATCTTCCCGGATTTATCGAAAAGTTGAAAGGCACCGGACGCGATGTGCAGGTTAGGACAAATCTGACCGTGCTGGTGATGCCCGGCATGGAGCGCGTGGCGACTTTCATGCGCGAACATGAAGTCAGGCTTGTCGCGTCGCTGCCCTGCTATCTCGAGCAAAACGTATGTGCCCAGCGCGGCACCGGCGTTTACGACGATAGTATAAAGGCCATGCGCCTGCTGAATTCGCTCGGCTACGGCATCGACGGACCATCTCTGGACCTTGTGTACAACCCTCTGGGGGCGGAACTTCCAACGTCTCAGGAGAAGCTCGAATCTGACTACAGGCGGGAGCTCAGGGAGCGTTTCGGCATTGAATTCAGTCGCCTTCTTACGATTGCAAATATGCCGATAGGCCGTTACCGGAGGTTTCTGCGGGAGCGCGGCAGTAGCGAAGAGTACACTTCACTGCTGAAATCATCATTCAATAAGGCCACCATCAACGGCCTGATGTGCCGGCATCAGGTCTCGGTAGGGTGGGACGGCACACTATATGACTGCGACTTCAACCTCGCCCTGGCCCTGCCGGTAAACCACGGTGCGCCGGACCACGTGACCAGGTTTGACGCCGACAAGCTTATCTGCCGACGGATAGTCACAGGGGAGCACTGCTTCGGGTGCACTGCGGGCAGCGGCTCGTCTTGCGCCGGCTCGCTTGTGTAGCCCGTGCGACCGGGACTACTGCCTGCCATCGCAGCCACGTTGATGTGCGCCGGCCTGGCAGGCGCGCCCCCATGCGGCCCGGGCTGCAAGCGAGACCCAGAGACACCCGCCCGCAGTGCCTTCAGCAGCTCTGCGAGGACGGTCTTCTCAGTGCGGCACCGACTCGCGG
>SLPQ01000064.1 GCA_007131925.1 Candidatus Brocadiia bacterium
GACATAAGCCCCGCAGCAATGCCGCTTGCAGCTCCAAGAGCGAGGCTTCGCCGCGTGAGCGCCGCATGCAGCAGAAAAAAAGCCCACGGAAAAAACGCAAATGTGCCGGTCGCTGTGCGCAGCTCCATCCACGTAACCGAGAGACCGTTAAAGGTGAAGGCCAGCGCAGCAACCGCTGCGCCCGCCCCAGCCACACCCAGCGTGCGTGCGGCCAGATACGCCCCCACTATCATCAGCACAAACTGGCAGACCAGTGTGAGCCCCCTGCCGACCGGCCCGCCAAAGGCGATATAGAGAAGCACCATCGGATCGAAGGGCTTTGAAATACCGTCGGCCAAAAGAGGCGATCCGCACATTATGTAGGGGTTCCAAAGAGGCACGCGGGCGCTCTTCCACTGCCTGACCACCTCCATGCGGAGCGGGTAAAACTGATAGACCGGGTCATCGAGCTCGACGTTGTGGGCCCTTGCATTCATGTAGGAGACGCCAGGCTGGAAGTTGGCGTGTAGCCAGTCTGCATTTATCGGTATGAGGCCGAGGAAAATAAATCTGTAAAAGAAGATAACGACCACCAGTACCAGAAACGCCATCCAGAAAGCATCTCTTCTGTCGAATTCAGGCATGCCGAACCCCTCCACGCACCTTGCCAAGGCGACGGCGCAGTCGCGCAAGGTCAGCGAGCATCCGAATGCTGTCGATCAAAGCACGCACACTCGTATGAGCGCCCTGCAGGCAGTCGACTGCCACCTCCTGCACCCTGAAGCCTTTCATGCGCGCAAGAGCGAGCATCTCAACATCGTAGGTAAAGCCATCCAGACGGCTCTCTCGGGCCACCTCGCGAGCGGCATGGGCGCGGTAGAGCTTGAAGCCGGCCTGTGTGTCAAGTATGCCGGGCAGTACGATTGCGCGTACGGCAAGGTTGAAGGCGCGCCCCATGAGCGTTCGCATTAGCGGGCGAGTGACCTTGCCGCTGCGCCTGCCGAGCTCCTTGGAGCCTATTACCACGTCAGCGCCGTCTCGAAGGCGCTCATCCAGGGAGCCGTAAACATCCAGAGGTATGGCAAGGTCTGCATCGACAACAAGCACCTTTGCCCCCGCGGCCTCAAGTATGCCCAGGCGTACAGCAGCCCCCTTGCCCCGGTGATGATCAAGACGCACCACCCGCACGCGCTCGTCCCCAAGGGCCTCCGCTGCCTCGGGCGTGCCATCGTCGCTGCCGTCGTCGGCCACAATGACCTCCAGCGCGTCGCCAATATCCCCAAAGTGGGTGAGCACCTTCAAAATACTCGCTGCGATACCGCTCGCTTCGCGAAAGGCAGGCATCACCACACTGAGCTCTTTTCTCCGGTCGGTCAAGGCGTGCCCCTCGGCTCGAACGGCCCCGGCGGGCGCACTGCATCCTCGGGAGGGTCATATTCATAGAGCACAAGTATGTAGCCGTCCACCTCCATCTGGCGAAGCATCCTGCAATGACTCATCTCGACCGGGTACTCCTGCATCATAAATCCCAACTCATCACCCGAACGTTCAAGTATAAGGTGCGTGACAGGAAAGCGTTTGAAGGTCTCCCACGCGTTTCCATTGCCACGAGCCAGTGGGAAGGTGAAATAGGGCGTACCCATGCTGATGGTGGTGGCCCAGTTGCCGCCGATGCAGACGTCGGGCCGCTCGCCGATGGATTGCTCTACCAGGTACTCAGCGGCCGATACTTCCCAGCGGCTGTTTGCGCCCCTCCAGTAGTCTGCCGTGCGCCACGCATCTGCGCCAAGTATCGCAAGGGCCACAGCAGTCGCGCCCGCCAGCCCTGCACGCATCCTCAGGGCCACAGGTACATAAGTACGCCACACCCGGCAAAAAAGCGCGCTGGCGGCGAAAAGCAAGCCGCCCAAAAGCGGCATCGTGAGCACCCTGCGCCACATGCCCGCCTTAAAAGCGACTGCTTCTTCGGCGGTTAGGCCAGGTACAATCCTCCCGGTGCCTATAAACCACTCCTCGACAAAAAGCTCAAATCTACGCATGCCTTCCGGGCCCATGTCTGCAAACATCAGCAGGTCGTGCCTGTTGGCCAGCACAAAGCGCAATGCGACAGCAGCGATGCCGGCCGTTGCAAAGACGCCCGCAGCCACCCATGCCCCGCGTGAGCGCACTCGCGGCGGCACCGTCGCAGCGGTCGCGGCGATCCAGTCTGCAGCCAGATAGCACGCCGCCGGCAGCAGTAGCAGGTAGTACCGCGTCGGCCGGTAGTCAAGCGGTGCTATCATAGCATACGCCATGAGAAACCAGAGGAGAAAGAGGCCAGACGCGTCTTTTCCCCGTTCGTCGGCGCCCCTGCCTGCCACGCGCACGACCCCCAGTAGCGCCGTTATCAGCAATAGCGGCATCCACCGCGCCGCCATCGAGTCGGGAAGCGTGCGCAGAAAGAGGTCCGACATTACCAGAGGCGCCGGGAAGTCTCTGTACATGGCCGAGCTGAAGCGCTCGCGCAGTTGTCCGCTTATCTGGTCTTCCGGTATTGCGAGTACGAGCGCGGCCAGTATCGCCAGCACCACTCCAGCCGCTATCGCAGCTAACATAAGCTGCCTATGAGACGTCATCTCAAGGCGCCTGCGCACCTCGAGGCCCCAGGCAACAGCAATGGCCGCCATAACCGACAATGCCGTCACACGCGTGAAATAGGCAAGCAAAAGGAGAATGGGCACGAGTATGAGGCGGACCTTGCCCCCTTCCAGAAACGCCAGCGCCGCAGCCATGCACAGAAATATGGTCGGCGCCTCAAACAGTGCCAGCCGGTCATAGGAGAAGAGAATGAAGTTCACGCACATCAGCGCTCCAGCCAGAAGACCCGCACCCGGGCGGCCGTGCCGGATCCCGATGAGCATAATTAGCATCACCGAAAGCGTGCCGCTTGCCACGCTGATAAGGCGTGCCTGCACACGCCCGCTGCCAAAGATGCGGAAAACCGCTGCGCCTGCCACAGTCGGCACGGGGCTTGACCGGAGGTGTCCCTGGATGGCGTAGGGCACCTCGACGGACCATTGGCCGAAAACCCCACGGTTTCGGGCCTGGTAGTACTTGAGGCCTTCGTCGGTATAAGGCGCCCGGGAAAATGAGAGGCCCCTGGCGGGATCAGCCCGGATATACACCAGCCGAGATGTCAGAGCAGCCGCCGTGATAAGAAGGACAACCATCGGCACGAGCGCCTTTCGCAGAATACCGGGCGTCATCGTGCATGCCTCCGAAAACCAGAGAAAGAATGATTCAAGCGGTTACAACAAGACAGCAATGCACACTTGCCGCACGGCGGCCGCAAAAAACCCCCGGCACATGCGCCAGGTACACCGCGACGTGTAACCGCATTATACCGTCGCGCGCGTGAGGCCCAAGCCAAAACCTTATCAATGACCGTTGCTCGCGCCACGCGCCTCAAAACTTCCCAAGACACGCGCCACCATCCCCGCTACGCCCATTGAGGCTACCTCCCCCCGGGCGAGCGGACGTGCCAGCCTGAGAGCCGCAGCCTGCAGCACAACATACGTCACCACACCGGCGGCCGTACGCGCCGGGCTATCGCCAGCAGCCACAATCATCGCCACGAGAGCACCCGCACCGCACATGAGCGCTGTACGAATGAGCGCACCGGTCGGCAGGCGGATGCTCTGCCTTGCGGCCAGGCAGAGCCACTCGACGGCAATGACCGTCACCGAGACCGCACCTGCAGCAACTGCGACGTGCCCGATGCCGCCGAAATATGCCGCCATCCATGTGGCCACAAACATCACCACGGCAAAACCCGCCCGTATCGCCAGCGCAGCTACATGGCCACCCGTTGCGAAAAGGCCCGAGGAGTGCGCACCGCCCCCAAGCAGGCGTCCGGCGACAAAAAAGCCCGCCAGTATTCGGATAACCGTCGCAGCCGGTGCAGTCTCTTCCACAAGAAATATGCCGGCCAGCTCGTCTGCAAAGACCAGCGCGCCAAGCAGCACCGGCAGCGTCATTACCGCCGTGGCGCGCACGTACAGCGAGTGCAGTGCCGCGAAGTCACCTCTTTGGCCTGCAGCATCGGCCCGGCTGAAGGCGGCAAGTATGATATTTGCAAAGCCCCCGACAAACAGCCGGTTTGCGGCCATGGCTATGGCAAGACCCGCCGTAAAGTGGCCGACAGACGCTGGCTCGACTCGCGCAACCCACATAACGGCCTGCACGCCCTGGAGGTTGACTATGTAGTTGAAAATAGCCGCCAGCCACAGCGTCCATGACAGGGCCATGACACTGGAAAAGGGATAAGACCGGGCCTTGATCTGTACAAGAGCACGAAGCGGCCATGCATAAAAGATCGTACCCGCAACGGCCCCTGCAGCCAGGCCTGATAAAATGACCGCCGTCGAGTCGAGCATCGCACCAGCTGCTACCAGCGCCAGGGCAGTCACTGCAGATGCGAGCTTGCCTGCGGCAACAGCGCGGGCCCGGAAAAGCGCCAGATCGAAGGTCGCAATAAAATTGGAAACAAGTATGGCGGCCACATATGCGGCGGCGGCAGCGGCCACAGCCGGTGAGCGCCCGTCAAGAAGCACCAGCACCGCGATGACAAGTCCAGCCGCCAGCGCACCTGCTGAGCGCACCCCAAGGCACAGGCGCAGAAACCCGGCAAGACCCGGCTCGTCCCCGGAGGTCCTCTGGACCAGCACCGCTGCGGATTCTCTAAGCCCAAGCCCCGCCACCATTACCGTCAGGCCCGCAACCGATAAAATCTGACCAAACTCCCCCAGCCTCTCCGCTCCGGAGACGCGCCCTACCACAACTGTCGCCAGCATGAGCGCAGCGCCGTCCAGGACGACTGCCAGCTGGTTCCAGAAGTAGCTCTTAGCCGTGTCGCGCGTAAGCTCTTTCAAACCTTGTCTCCAAGAAAGTGCGCCCAATTCTAACCCGCCGCCACCACACCGGCAAGCCTGCCGCAGCATAGTCCTTGACCGCAGTAACAGGCGCTATAAAATTCCGAATGATGAATGATGCGATCGACACTGCGCCAGGGACGCACCCCGCTGCGGCCGCCAGGCTGGCCCCCCTGCTTTTCGCATTCTTTCTGGGGATAAGCAGGATCTGGGTGGGTGGCTACCGCTTCGGGGAGGCTGACAACGCATGGCAGGTACCGGCGGTTCGCGCGATGGCGGCCGGAGAATTTGCCGCGGACTACATCTATAGCCAGCCGCTGTCACTTTCACTTTTTTTTCCGCTGGTGGCTGCCCTGTCGCGCCTGTTTGACCTCAGCGCGCTCTACTTTGCGGGCTATGCGGCCGCATCAGTGGCGAGTGCGGCTCTTATTTATCGTTTTGCCTTTAAGACGCTCGGCTCGGCCTCCGCTGCCATACTTGCCGTAGTGCTCCTCTTAACGAAAAAGGACATAATAGCAGGTGCTACGACATGGGATCCGCTCTTTCTGCCTCGAACGGCAGCGATGCCCTTCATGATACTTTCGTGGCTGATGCTCATTGAAAAGAAGTTCATTGGCGCAGGGCTGATGGTCGGCCTTGCGTCGGCACTGCATCCACTCACGGGTGTCTATTCCGGCGTGATTTCAGTGATCTACCTTGTCATGACGCAGCCAGGATGGTGGCGCGATGTGGTGCTTTTCAGCCTGGCCGCCCTGCCCTTTGCGGCCATCGTAGTACTGACAGAGAGCGGTCCGGGACCAGCACTGGTCGGTGCCGACCCTGCATGGTACCGCGCTATGCTTGTACGCAACATTCACCATCTTGTATCTGATCGCTTTCTTGTGATGGCGGGGCTCTTGCTATACGGGCTGTGGGTTTCGGTGCGGCTGCGAGATCTGGGGCGCACGCAAGGCCTCTTACAGGCGGCCATTGTGGGTTCGGCGGTGGCCTTTATGTACGCTGGGGGGGCACTCGTGGTGGGCGGGCTTCTGGAGCTTGAGAACCCTGCCCTCGCCGCGCTGTATCCGCCGGCACTGACGGTCCTGCAGCCTCTGCGAATCTCGGGACTACTTGGAATCCTGCTTTTGGTGGCCACGGCGGGCATTTTGGCCGAAGCATTCAATAGCACGCGCTTGGGCGCAATCCTTGCGGCTGCGACAGTCATGGCCCTTTTTCACGGGCAGTGGGTTGCAGGCGGCATGCTTGCGGCAGCGGCAATGATCTCCCGGCAGGCAGGAGTATGGCGCGGTGTGGCAGGCGGCCTCATCGCGCTTGCTGCGGCCGGCACGGCTGCTCTTGGAGATCTCTCACTGCTACTGCTCCTTGCCGCAGCAGCGTTGCTGGCGGCTGCGCTGTGGCACCTTGCGCCGCTTATCGGTGCGAAGGGAGCTTCAGGCGCGCTTGCTGCGGTGGTGATATTAGCGGGGGTTGTTCCCGCATCGTGGGCACCGTGGCTGGCAGACTCACTTTTCGGAGTCGAGCCCGAAGCGGCTGCACGCTATGAAACCGCCGTCAAGATCGACATTACCGGCGAAGCGGCCTTCGAGGAGGCGGCACGCTGGGCCGCAGCCCATGCCGCGGCCGATGATGTTATTATCATCCCGCCATGGTGGGAGGGTTTTCGCATAGCATCCGGCAGGCCCGTTTACGGCACATGGAAGGACGGGACGCTTGTATTCTTTCGACATGACCTGGCCGGAGCGTGGCTCGGGCGGATGGCACTTCTGGCCGCGCCACTGGCCCCGGCCGGGGGCTCGCGCTATCCGGATTGGGGTGTGGACACATACAGGGCGCTTAGGGCGGCAGATTTTATGGATGCCGCACGTCGCTTTCCCGCGCGCTACGCGGTGAGTGAGAGAGGGTCCGTGGAGAACCTTCACGAGGTGTATCGTGGAGACTACGTGTACATATATGATCTATCACAGGGCGGGGTGGGCTTGTGAGACATAGAGTCTTCGCGGCGGTTCAGATCGGACTTTCTCTGGTGCTTCTTGCAGTCGTAGTCTGGCGGCACCTTCCCTCTCAGCTGGGTGCCGAGCTGGTGGGGGCAAACTATGCAGTGCTTTTGCTGACGCTGATGATGGTGCCGATTCTGGTGATGCTTCGCGCTGTGCGCTGGCACGTACTGGCGCGCACGCGAGATCCTCACATCCCCATGGCGCTGTCGTTTCACTCCTACATGGCGGGACTGGCGCTTGCGGTCATTACACCCTTTTCGGCAGGCGAGCTTGCGCGCGGGGCATTTGCAGCGCCCTCGGACAGGGCCGGCTTTGTGGGTCTTACATTTTTGGACAAGATGCTCGATGTGACCTCTCTAATGGTACTGGTATGCTCCGGCTTCATGGTGGTGGCGCCGGGCAGGCTCAAGCTGGCGGGGGCGGGCGCGATGCTTCTGCTTTTTGTGGCGATAGCCTCGGCAAGGTCATTTGCCGGATTTGCAGCGACGCTCATGCCGCGGTGGCGATTTGTCGGCGCCCTGATGCGAGGTGTGGAGGCGGGCCGCGCTGTTCCAACCGGCACGCTACTTGGGTGCTTTGTCGTGGCGGTGGGCAATTTCGCCCTGTTATACTTCCATCTTTTCCTGATAATGTATGCTTTTGCGCCCGAGATCGACTGGCGGGCCGCCGGGCTCTTTCCGATGGTGACATTTATAAGCAGGGCGGTCCCAAGCATCGCGGGCCTTGGAGTGCGGGAGTTTACAGCCAGCGCAATTTTCGCCGAGGTCGAGTACAACATATCATCTACGGGCGCTGTAGTGGCGACTTTTCTTCAGTTTGTCGGAGCCAATGTGCTGCCTGCGGGGGCATGGCTGCTGGTATCGGGCGGTTTCCGCAGGTTTTTCGCGGCTGCGCGGGAGGGCGGTGGTGACTGAGGTAGTCAGGCCCACAGTCTCGAAAGCCAGATGGGTCGATGTCAGCGTGATTTTGCCTGTACACAACGAGGCCGACTCCCTGAGGGAGGTCCATAAGGAGCTCAAGGGTGTCCTTGAGAATATGAACACGACCTGGGAGATAATCCTCGTCGACGACGGATCAACCGACCAGACGAGGGCGGTTGCCCGCACCCTGAGCACTGACGGCACGCGCACGCTCGTACTCGGGCGCAACTTCGGCCAGACCGCCGCGCTCGCAGCAGGCGTCGACGCAGCTACCGGCAGCATCATAGTCACCATGGACGCCGACGGTCAGAACGACCCGTCTGAGATCCCCCGCATGGTGGCGCTTCTGGGCGAGGGATACGAGGTCGTTAGCGGCTGGAGGTTCGGCCGCCAGGACCAGTGGCTGACCCGGCGGCTACCGAGCCGGATTGCAAACGGCCTGATCGCAGCGGTCACCGGCATGAAGCTGCATGACTTCGGCTGCACGCTCAAGGCTTACGATCGCAAGGTGTTTGAGAATGTCCGCCTGTACGGCGAGATGCATCGCTTCATCCCGGCGCTGGCCTCCTGGATGGGTGCTGAGGTCGCCGAGATCAAGGTAAACCATCGTAAGCGCCTGCACGGGGTAAGCAAGTATGGCCTCGCACGCATTCTGAGGGTGGCGCTTGACCTCATCACGGTGAAGTTTCTTCTGTCGTATGCCACACGGCCGATACAGGTCTTCGGCAAGCTCGGGCTGGTATCGTTTCTGTTGGCGGGGCTCTCAGGGGTCTGGGTGGTGTACGACAAGGTCGCGCGCGGCCACAACATGACCGGCAATCCCCTGCTGCTCTTTACGGTACTGATGCTGGTGGTGGGCGTGCAATTCATATCGTTGGGCCTTCTGGGCGAGATATCTATCCGCACCTACCACGAATCACAGCGCAAGCCTATATATTACATCAAAGAGTCGTTTCAATGACAGAGCCGCTGCGCCTTCTGGTGCTCAACTGCGAATATCCGCCGCTGGGCGGCGGTGCGGCGACCGCCACATTAAATATTCTAAAGCGCCTTGAGGCCTGCAACGTGCAGTGGGACCTCGTAACCGCCTCTCCATCAGAGGCGCTGAGCGTAGAGAACCGCGGCAGGTGTGCCATCCACTACCTGCCGGTGGGCAAAAAGGCCCTGCACTACTGGAGCACGCCTGAGCTCATGCGATATGCCGTGGCGGCGGCGCGCTACTCGCACCGTCTGTGGCTCCGGCGGCGCCATGTCATATGCCACGCTTTTTTTACCCTGCCTGCCGGTGCGGCCGCATGGCGCCTGCGCAGGCTGATGCCTTACCTCGTCTCGCTGCGCGGCTCTGACGTGCCGGGCTTTTCGGGACGATTTGACCTCTTTCATACATTCACGGCGCCCATTACAAGGCTGATATGGCGCAATGCCACCGCCGTCGTGGCAAACAGCCAGCAGCTGCGCACGCTGGCTCTTCAATGCGACCCTGGTCAAACTGTCGAAGTTATACCCAACGGCGTTGACACGCAGGAGTTCAAACCCGGCGCTTTTCGCCCCTCCGGTCGCAGCGTGCTTGTGGTGGCGAGGCTCATCCCACGGAAAGATGTCGCAACAGCAGTCAGGGCGGTAGCAGCGCTTCGGGGAAAGATTGCCGGTCTTACCCTTACAGTCGTAGGCGACGGCCCCGACGCCCAACGCATACAGGCGCTCGGGCGCGCTCTGGGCATGGCGGATGCGCTCTGCATGTGCAGGGCGGTGCCGCGCGAGCTGATGAGCGGCGTTTACCGTGGTGCCGATGTCTTTCTCCTGACAAGCCGCCGGGAGGGCATGTCAAATACCGTTCTTGAGGCCCTTGCCTCGGGCCTGCCGATCGTAGCCAGCCCGGAGGCCATGGCGGGGATCGACTTCCCTGAAGCTCGTCTGGTGCCGCCTGCAGACGCCGCCGCGGCCGCCGAAGCCGTTGAGAAGCTCCTGCTTGATGAGGGGGCCCGACGCACTGAGGCCGCGGCCGCACGGCGCGCTGCCGGAAAATACGACTGGGATCGCGTCGCCGGAGACTACCTCCACCTGTACAAACGGCTCATCGCGCGTGCAAAGGAGTATGCGTCATGAGAGTGGCTGTCCTGGCAAGAGGTCTGGGGCGGCCGGGCGGTGTGTCGCGCCTTATCACTGGCCTGCTTGGCGCACTGCCGGCTTCTGGAGGGGACTGGGAAATTTTTGCAATTACCGATGCGCC
>SLPQ01000046.1 GCA_007131925.1 Candidatus Brocadiia bacterium
ATCCTGCGCGAGGCGGGCGCCAGGGAGGTCCACTTTCGCGTGACCTGTGCGCCGCACCGCCATGGCTGCTACTACGGGATCGACTTTCCGAAAAGGCAGGAGCTCCTGGCGGTAAAGCACAATATGGATGAGATACGCGAATTTCTCAAGGTGGACTCCATCGCCTACCAGACGCTCGATGGCATGCTCTCGTGCGTCTCAAATCCACCGGATCATTACTGCCATGCGTGCTTTACCGGCGAATACGCCCAGCCGGGAGATGAGCGCGCCGACAAGTTCATACTCGAAAGGGCCTGAGACGAATGGGCAAGGGGCTCACTTATGCCGATGCGGGCGTCAGCATCGACGCCGGAAACGAGCTTGTAAAGCGCATAGCGGGGCTGGTCAGGCAGACCTACGACATGAGGGTCATATCGGGAATAGGCGGTTTTTCGGGCTTTTTTGCTCTGGATTATGACAACAAGCTCTTCAAACGCAGCTACAGAAAACCCGTGCTGGTCGCCTCTACCGACGGCGTCGGTACCAAGCTCGAGGTCGCACACGCTGCCGGCAGGCATGACACCATCGGTGTCGATCTTGTGGCGATGTGTGTAAACGACCTGGTGGTATGCGGTGCGGAGCCGCTCTTCTTTCTGGACTATTACGTGACCGACCGCCTCGAGGTAGACACGGCCGCGGAGGTTATCGGTGGCATCGCCGAAGGGTGCAACCAGGCAGGCTGCGCGCTGCTGGGCGGGGAGACGGCCGAGCACCCCGGGACCTTTCCACAGGGCAGGTACGACCTGGCTGGCTTTGCCGTCGGTGTTGTCGAAAAGGGCAGGATAATAAGCGGGGCCGGCGTACGGCCCGGCTATGTGGCGCTGGGGCTGGCCTCCAGCGGCCTTCACTCCAACGGCTTTTCCCTCGTTCGCAAGATCATCTTCGAAAGGCTCGGCCTCGGCGTGCACGACCGCATAGATGAGCTCTCAATGACTGTCGCGGACGCGCTGCTTGCACCCACACGCATCTATGCGCGCGCGGTGCGCGAGGCGCTCTCGGCATACAAGGTCAAGCGCGTCATCGCCGCCATGGCACACATCACCGGCGGCGGCCTTATTGAAAACCTGCCGAGAGTGCTGCCCGAAGGAGTCTGCGTTGAGATCACGCGCGAGACATGGCCGGTGCCGCCGCTGTTTGGTTTTCTGCAGCAGGCAGGTGAGGTCGAAGACTCGCAGATGTGGCAAGTCTTCAACATGGGGATCGGCATGGTGCTGCTGGTGAGCCCCTTTTACGCCGAGGCGGCCGCGCAGAGGCTGCGCAAGGCCGGGGAGACGGTGTACGAGATAGGCCGTGCGGCAAGGCAGAAAGACGAGAGGCGTGTCGTCTTTGTGTGACGGGTGCTGTCAGACCTTTTCCATGGTTATCTCGTCACCCGAGATCACGCTCCGCCAATCATCCGGATCGCCATCAAGCTTGCCGATCGGCTCTACCGGCGTCACCGGTGTGCCGCCGTAGAAAATACAGATAGCCGAGCCCGCCGGCCAGTAGGCAATGGTGCCGGGAGGGGCCTCCTCAGTCAGGCTTTCCGTCACGACCGGCAGGTCTACGAAAAAAAAGACCTCCGCGCCGCGCGTCTGAGCCAGCCCGGTAATCGGCAGATTTGATGCGACCACTCCGGCTGCGGGCGTATCATCGAGCGTCGCGGGCATCACCACATCCTTGCACCTGAGTACGACCTTCTGAGCCACGCTGCCTCCCTGGTATCGAGGCCTCACTATGGCCGCGACCGCTCGCGACCTCCCTTAGAGCTCCTCGAGCATGTGCCCGAGCTTTCGTACCTTAGTTTCAAGGTAACGCCTGTTTTCATCGGTGACGCCCGGCTCGATGGGCATTCGCTCGACTATTTCCAGGCCATAACCCTCAAGGCCGACAAGCTTCTTGGGGTTATTTGTCAGGAGGCGCACTTTCCTTAGACCGAGGTCGGCAAGAATCTGCGCGCCGAGGCCGTAGTCCCGCTTGTCCGCCGGAAAGCCGAGGGCAATGTTTGCCTCGACGGTGTCCATTCCCTCTTCCTGGAGCTTGTAGGCGCGTATCTTGTTGTCAAGACCTATGCCGCGCCCCTCTTGCCTCATGTAGAGCAGGACGCCCTTGCCAGCGTTGGATATCATCTCCAGCGCGGCGTGAAGCTGCGAACCGCAGTCACAGCGCCTGCTGCCAAAGACATCCCCCGTGAGGCACTCGCTGTGCACCCGCACCAGTACCGGCTCATCATGCAGGCAGTCTCCCTTCAGACCGATCCCGCCGCATGTTAGAGCGAGGTGATGCTCGAGCCTTGTAACATCCTCGTAGAGCACCAGGTCAAAGTCGCCGTAGCGCGTCGGGAGCTTGACGGTTTCGACCTTTCTGACCAGCTTTTCACTTGCGAGGCGGTAGCGGATGAGATCAGCCACCGAGCATATTTTCAGGTCGTGCCGCTCGGCGAAGCGCTCGAGGTCGTCCAGCCGGGCCATGGTGCCGTCCTCGTTCATAATCTCGCATATTACACCCGCCGGAGAAAGCCCTGCAAGACGCGCCAGATCGACAGACGCCTCTGTCTGCCCGGCGCGCATCAGCACGCCTCCCTCGCGCGCCCTGATGGGAAAGACATGCCCTGGGCTGACAAGGTCATCGCTTTCTGCGTCGGGCTTTACGGCTGTAAGTATCGTGTGGGCCCTGTCCGCGGCGGATATGCCGGTAGAGACCCCGTAACGCGCTTCTATCGAGACGGTGAAGGCGGTCTCAAAGCGGGAACGGTTTTCTGAGACCATCATCTGCAGGCCGAGCTGCTTTGTGCGCTCGGGGGTTATGGCCAGGCATATCAGGCCCCTGCCCTCGCGCGCCATGAAGTTGATCGCCTCCGGGGTGACCTTATCGGCGGCTATGACCAGGTCGCCCTCGTTTTCACGGTCAGGGTCATCGACTACTATGGCCATGCGTCCGGCCGCAAGGTCCGCAAGCACCTCTGTAATGGGACTAAGAGGCATCCTTTTCTCCGCGTTCGGCGCGCCAGAGGCTCCCGCCGGCGCCCTTTGAGTGTTTGTAAAGGTACTGAAGCCCGCTGGCAATTGTAAGCGCGGCCGCCCCATAAGACAAGGGCAGGGCCACATAGTCCAGAACCACCATGCTCAATGTACCAACCAGCGCGGCCGATATCATGAGCATCTGCATGAACGTAGTGAAACGGCCCAGGCGCGTCGCTTTGAAGACTATCTGCTCACCGGAAATGTACGCCACCAGAACCCAGATGCATATGAAGAGGTCCCTTGCGATTATGATTGTGGCCACCTCGCTTCTCAGCGGCGCACGCTCGCCCGGCAGGCCCCATATCGGAAGCGCAAGCATCACGCAGGCGGTAACCATTATGAGCTTGTCCGCCAGCGGGTCGATAAACTTGCCCTCCCGCGTTACGAGGTTGAAGCGGCGCGCGATGTAGCCGTCAAGAGCATCCCCGAGAGCCATGGTCACAAAGATCGCGATGGCTACATACCGAAAAACCGGGTAGTCGTTCACCTGCAGGGCAGCTATGACAAAGCCCGGTATCAGCAGCATGCGCGTGTAGGTTATCCTGTTAGGCCAGGTCATTGGCTCTCGCGCCTCAACTCACAAGACCATCTTCTGACGCCCTCTTATACCACGCTACAAAGCGACCTATCCCCTCTTCAAAGGAGACGCGCGGCTTGAAACCCAGCACCTCGCCGGCCTTTTGGATGTCGGCACAGGTCGCAGGCACATCCCCGGGCTGGTCGCCGAGCCGCTGGATATGCGCCTCTTTGCCCGCTGCACGAGAGATCGTATCTATCATCTCAACAAGCCTGACGGGGGTTGAATTCCCGAGGTTTATAATATCCCACTCGAGATCCGCATCCACCGCCGCGGTCAGCCCGTCGATTATGTCATCTATGTACGTGTAGTCGCGCGCTGACGAGCCGTCGCCAAACATCGTCAACGTCTCGCCCTTGAGCACCGAACGCGTGAACTTGTGTATTGCCATGTCAGGGCGCTGACGCGGACCGTACACGGTGAAAAAACGCAGCGAAGTCGCCCTCAGACCATACAGATGGTGATAGCTGGCCAGAAGCACCTCGCCTGCGCGCTTTGTGGCCCCGTAGGGGCTCACGGGACGGTCAGCGCACGCATCCTCCCGGAAGGGTGTCGGATCTCTGCCGTAGACGCTCGAAGAGGACGCAAAGACAAGGCGGCTCACTTCTTCTCTGCGCGCGCAGTCAAGTACATTTAGCGTGCCGTGGAGGTTCACATCGATGTAAAGATGCGGGTCGGCAAGGCTCGGCCTCACCCCCGCACGTGCAGCCAGGTGCACGATACAGTCAAATCGCGCACCCTCAAAGACCCCCTTGAGAAACGAGCCGTCACGTATGTCGCCCTCGGCTATTTCAACGTCCCCGGCGGCAAGAGCAGTCTCGGCGTTTGAGCGCTTGAGCCGCACGGAGTAGTAATCGTTGAAGTCGTCAACAATGACTACACTGTCCCCGCGCCGGCCCAGCCTCTCGGCAAGATGAGAGCCGATAAAGCCCGCCCCTCCAGTCAGGAGAATCCGCATCACCACGCTCCTTCAAGTGCCCCTGTGCTGTCATTTCACGAGCAAAAGCCGAAAAGCCGACCGACAGGGAATTGTACCGGCTAAATAGCGCCGATCAAGGATGGCCGTCTCCGCCTGCATCTTCATCACCTGTTTTACGAGCGGTAATCAGCCTCTCCAGCTTGACGAGGTTCTCGCACTGGGGGCTGAGAATGCGGCCCTGTCGCAGGGCCTCCTGAGCATTTTCCAACTCGCCCAGCTCTAAGTATGCGAGCACGCGAAAGCGGTTTATGCCGGTCAGTCTGCAGCCTGCATCAAAGGCTTCCTGCATGAGCCGGGCGGCCTGTTGATAATCTCCCTCGAGAAACCTGAGCCTGCCGATCAGGTACCTTTCATCAGGATGGTCCTCATCGAGCCCCCCGGCAAGCACGGCAAGCGGACCCAGCGCGTCACGGCCGTCTTCCAAGAGGCGCAGGTAGTAGGCCCTGAGTCGCGACTTTTGCCCGGGGTGTAGTCGGAAATGCTCAATGCCCCTTTCGTATGCGCCGGCCTCTGCAGCCTCGAGTGCGATCATTGCCTCTACAAACCTCACTCGCGCGCGGATGCCAGGCTCGGCCGGCCTTACGCGGGCATGCCGCCTGTATGCTTCGAGCGCGCCGGCATAGTCGCCCGCTCTTTCGAGTGTCTCGCCAAGCAGCAGGGCGTTATAGCCCGCCACCAGGGCGCCCAGCTCCTCAGCGACGACATGAGCCGACTGGAGTCGCGGCTCCGGGCGCAAGAGATAGGACCAGCCGGTCATTTCAAGTGCACCCGTGCGCAGGCGCGGGTCCCATGTGTGCTCCTCTGCAGCCCGCAGCAGCTCTTCGGCCCTGTCCGGATCACGCTGCAGGTGAAGGCTTGTTGCCGCATGGAAATCGCGCGATGCGCGCCAGTCCCTGTAAGCGAATTCATAAATGCCCCAGCATACCCCCGCCACGGCTATGCCCACCGTCACAAGGCGCCCGAGCGCCCCGGGCGGCTTCATTCGCAGCCTGTGCTTTTCCTCCGCGGCACTGCCACTTGATACAAGCAGCCCGCAAAGCAGCCAGAACTGAGGCGCAAAGTCCGCAAAGCGCAGATTCATCGTCACGCCTATTACGAAAAGAAATCCCACATATGTCGCAAGCGCCGCGTCCAGAAGCCCGCGCTCGGCAAAGCCGGCCCTCCTTCCCGCCATGCCCCGCACGAGAGGCACGGCAAGAAGCAGCAGGAAGATCCCAAGGCCCACAAGGCCTCCCTCGGCAGCCTCATCGAGGTAGGCGTTGTGAGAGGCCGAGGGGTGGTGGTTTCCAAGCACTTCATAGAGCGGCACAGGGCGCGGCCCGGAGGAATCATCGAAGATCACCTCTTTGAAGTTTGTGTCAGCTCCCAGCGGCTGGTTTGAAGTGTAGTAGTTGCCCGCGCCCCAGCCGAGCAGGCTCCTTTGACGCCCCATCACCACCGCGCGCCGCCAGTACTCGAGGCGCAAGAGGTAGCTCCTGCTCGAACGCAGGCCTGCAAAGGCTCCCGAAAAGTATGCGGCCGAGGCGATCACCCCGGCCGCCAGCACGATCAGCACCGCCGCGCGCACTTTTCTCCGTGAACGAAGAAAAAAAAGGGCCGCCGTGGCCACCGCCAGGCCACCGTACGCTGAGAGGGACCGGCAAAGGAAGAATACAGGGATGACCGGCGCCACAAGCACTGCCAGCAGGGCAAGAGTGCGCGTGCGCCGCCCGCCGGACCACTCTCTCATGACCAGGCCTGTTGCCATCGCCATCGGCAAAAGGAGAAATCCGCCAAGCAGGTTCGCATTTCCAAGGGGCGCTCTGACATTCCTGAGGGAGTGCGCGAGCGCATCGACAAAGGAAAGCCCTTGCGATAGCCCGACCAGTCGCATCGGCACGTATATGCCGTGCCACACGAGACTCAAAAGCGCCACAGCCGCCCCCATGACCGCCCATGACCATGCAATTATGCGCCACTGGAACGCACCGACCGCCACCACCGACAGAGAAAGCGCCAGGGTGAGCATCAGGAAACGCTCGGCCAGTACATAATGCGCTATCCACGCCCTGTCGGACCAAAGCGGTGAGAGAGCAGTCAAGGAGAGGCGACTTGCCACCGCCAGCACAAACAGGATGCCGCACCCGGCCAGTGAGCGCTCCCTCTCATAAAGCACCAGAAGAAGAGCCGAGATGCCCGCCAGCAGCGCTCCCGCCGCCACCAGGGGCGCCTTTACATCGGTGAGCGAACGGGTGCCCCCCGCCAGGGCAAAAAGACCCACTCCGGAAGTGGCTACAAGCAACGCCAGCGACACCTTGCGCGACGCACTCAACTGGCACCCCCATACGGATGTCAGAGATCAGAGGGAAGATGCCTGACTCCACCGGACGCAGCAACATAATAAAAAGAGCGGCTCCTTGTATTAAAGGCGCCGCTCCTTGGTAACTGCATCGATACAGCTTAGTTTGACTCGACGAAGCCTGTCTCGACGAGCGTCAGGTAGCTGTCCGTCGGCTCCAGATACAGAGCGAAATTTCCGGCGGCATCCGTCGGAACCTCGTCACCGGCTGGAATGTTCTGCCAGTACGTAGCATCCCAGAAGTAGATGTTATCCGCCTGGAATCCAGCCATCGGAGAGGTATGCCAGTGGACGCTGCCGTCAACCTTAAGCACGTTCTGGCCACGCCATTGATGGTTCGGCGAGTTCGCGTCGAACGGGCTGTCGCCCTGGTTTACCGGCTGCTCCCAGATGATGTTGTCGGACCAGCGATAGTTCGACTCGGAGGCATAGCCAATCCAGCCGCCCCACGCGCCGGGAACAAAGACGTTGCCTTCCACACCGTAGCCGCGGTCGGCCATGATCGCCACGCCGGGCGGATCATCGTCGCGCTTCCCGCCGCCGTAGGCGTAGGAGGTGGCCGTGTTCGTCTTCTGCTGACCCTCCAGCGCACTGATACTGCGCCAGTGCCAGGCATCTCCTGCAAAGTCGACACCCAGGTTGAAGGTCAGACCGGGCTCCATTCCAGCCGCCTCGTAAGACGTGCTGGGGCACTCGAACACCCTCGGATCCCCTACGTAGCCCATGCTCCAGACCAGCGTTATGTTCTGCAGGTGGCTTCCACCCGACGGGAACGATCCGCCATGGTCAAGGGCGTACATAAGGAGACCGAGACCGAGCTGTCTGAGGTTGCTCGCACAGTTGGTCCTGCGTGCCTGCTCGCGCGCACGACCGAGGGCGGGCAACAGCATTGCCGCAAGAATAGAAATGATTGCGATTACTACCAACAGCTCAACAAGCGTAAATCCTTTCCTCTTCATTGTTTTTTCACCTCCTCTCTGCTTATCCCTGAGCAGTACTTTCACGCCGGCCGCCGATCGACCAGCCTGCGTAATTCTATGTCGCCGCTTAGTGGGTTGTCAACAGAATTCCAGAAAAAACTTCAAACTTCCAGCCCAGATAGGGACGCTTCCCGCCTGCCAAACCGCACCGGCATCACGAAGAATTCCCGAAAAATACGCTGGCTACCTTAAGATCTGTGCTGCCAACATCTTACGCCGCGAGCGCACAGCCGGCCTCAGCGGCGCAAGGCGCGGCCTACTCCAGGGGCTTCTGAACTATCCCCGTCGGAATCTTCGGAAAAAAGTACGTACTCTTCGGAGGCATGAGCTCCCCCGCGATCGCAGCCGCGGCCATATCGGACACCTGGATCGCACTGAGTATCACCGCCGCCTCGCTGGAATGCGAGTCGACCTGTCTGAGGGCTTCATCAATGTCGTGCGTGTACCTTATGCGCTCGTCGGCCACGGCCGCATCGACATCATCGAAGAACTTCTCCAGGATGCAGTACCTCACCTCGATGACGTTGAGCCGCGCCGCCGCGGCCCCCACCCCTGCCGAGAGACGGTCGCGCGCCTCGTCCTTGAGCCGCAGCAGGCGCCATCTGCCCGGCGTGTACAGTGCGATCGTACCTGGGGACAGGCCGCGGTCGGCACTGCTGTCCATACGGCCGGCCGGCTCTATCCTGTAGTCTTTCTCGAGCGTATCGAGCGCACCGGGCAGCCTCGCCGGATCCTGCAGGTGCAGCAGCCTGTGCGTGGGCAGTATGCAGAGCCCGGGATCCGAAAAGGATACCGCCGCAGCCAGCACGAAGTTGGCCGGATGGTCGGCAGGCAGCCTGCCGCACGAGGCGACATGGTCCCTGTAGGCAAGAGCGGTCTCGTAGCGGTGATGGCCGTCGGCCACAAAGAAGCGTTTGCCCGCCAGCGACTCCTCGAGGGAGGCTATGGTCGCCGCGTCGGTAATCTTCCATATCCTGTCATCGGCCCCCTCAGGACCGCGAGCAGTGTGGCTCGGAGGTGCCTGGCTGAGCTGACGCATGTAGTCGTAGACCCTTGAGTCTTTCTCCTCAAAGAGCAGGAAAACCGGACCCGGCTGCAGCTGCGTAGCGCAGTAAAGCTTGAGCCGGTCCTCCTTGGGCTTTGACAGCGTCACCTCGTGCGGGTAGATGCCGCTCGCGCCCCAGGGCCCGAGGCGCACATGGCCGATTATAGCGGTGCGGACAAGGGACTCCCCGCCCCGCTCAAAGCGCTGCTCGAGCAGATAGAAGGCCCGCCCGCCCCGCACCAGGGCGCCCTCCTGGCGCCAGCGCCTCACGAGTCTGCCGGCAGCCTGGTAGCGATCTAGACCGTCGGCAGGCTCGCCCAGCGTCACGTGCACCACGTTGTAGGGGCTGCCGCCCGCCAGCTCGCTGCGCAGCCGCGGGCTTATCGCGTCGTAAGGCGGCGCCAGGAGTCGGCAGAGGGCCCCGGCGGTGGCCGTGTCGTATTCAAGGCCGTCGAAGGCCAGAAACTCGCTCATTGTTTTCACGTCCCCATGTCGTAGCTGGAGAGGTATTTCTCCTGCTCGGGGGTGAGCGTATCTATGGAGATGCCCATTGACTCGAGCTTGAGCCTGCTGATCCACTCCTCGATGGAGCGGGGCACATCGTAGACCCGCGGTTCGAGGATGTCGGAGTTCTGGATGGCGTACTCCGAGACGAGCGCCTGGGTGGCAAAGGACATGTCCATCACACTTGCGGGGTGCCCGTGCGCTGCGGCGAGGTTGATCAGGCGCCCCTCACCCAGTATGTAGATTCGCCTGCCGTCAATGATGTACTCGTCGACAAGTTCCTTAATGTCGGCGTTTTTCTCATCAGCGATCCGCTCGAGGCCCTCGATATCTATCTCGACGTTGAAATGGCCGCTGTTTGCGACCACTGCGCCGTCCTTCATCGCCCTGAAGTGCTCCTCGCGGATGATGTGCATGTCGCCCGTGACGGTCACAAAGATATCACCCTGCGCAGCGGCCTCTTTCATCGGCATCACCAGAAAGCCGTCCATGGCCGCCTCAAGCGCACGCAGCGGGTCGACCTCGGTGATGATGACTACGGCCCCCATGCCGCGCGCTCGTGTGGCAACGCCGCGTCCGCACCAGCCGTATCCGGAGATGACAAACTTCTTGCCTGCCAAAAGGGCATCCGTCGCACGTATGATGCCGTCGATGGTGGACTGGCCGGTGCCGTACCGGTTGTCGAAAAGGTGCTTTGTCGTGGCGTCGTTTACGGCCACTACCGGGAAGAGAAGCGCTCCGGCCTGTGCCATCGCCCGCAGGCGGATCACGCCGGTGGTTGTCTCCTCGAGGCTGGCGGTGATCTCTCCGGCGCGTTCGGGGTACTTGCTGTGCAGGACATTGACCAGATCGGCCCCGTCATCCATGGTGATGGATGGCCGGTGGGCGATGGCCGCCTCGATGTGGCTGTAGTAGGTATCACGGTCTTCGCCACGGACGGCAAAGACAGGTATATCGTATTCTATCGAGAGGCCGGCCGCAACGTCATCCTGAGTGGATAGGGGGTTGGAAGCGCACAGGACCAGGTCGGCGCCTCCGGCTTTGAGGGTCCGGGCGAGGTTGGCGGTCTCCGCGGTTATGTGCAGGCAGGCCGACATCTTGCGGCCGTCCAGCGGTTTTTCCCTGGCGAAGCGTTCGCGCACGAGGGAGAGAACCGGCATGTCGCGGTCGGCCCACTCGATCCTCTTTGTGCCTTGCGGCGCCAGCGATGCATCCTTGATATCATATTTCATCGATTTCCCCTTTGAAAGTACAGCCTGAACGGCATCTTACGTGTAAAGGAGGCTGACAAACGAGCGGGCGTTGTCCATGTCGGCGATGACCTGGTCCATTATCCCGCCGATGTCGGCGGGCATGACATCCGCTGCCCGCCAGGTCTTCTCGTGCACAACAGTGAGCTTGCCGGGAAGGGTGCTGCCTATCTCCAGAGCCTGTGCAACGGTGCTTGCACAGGTGGTCACGGCGACCTCCCGCTCAAACTCACCCCCGTCGACCGCCTCTGCGTGGCCGGATATGACCGCCACCAGCGACGGTGGAAACTCCCACTTCTCGGCCAGCACCGCGCCGGCCTCCTGGTGTGTGCAGCCGAGCACATCTCTCTCAGCTTCACCGACATCCCTGCCCTGCCGGATGAGCTCGATCACCTCCTGGAGGTGCTCCGGGCTGTACTGCATCAGCACTATCTGGCCAAGGTCATGCAGCAGGCCGTGCACGAAGTACTCGCCACTGTCGGCCGTGTGCAGTCGCTGGGCCAGCACCTTGGCCGCGGTGGCGCATCCGATGCTGTGCATCCAGAAGCCCTTATAGTCGAACTGGCCCTTTCCGGTGAGAAACGCATCAAAGACAAAGGCCGCAAGCGCTATGTTTCTTACGGTCACAAAGCCCAGTATGCGAATCGCCTCCTCCAGGGAGGTCACAGACCGGCTCATCCCGTAAAAGGCGGAGTTCACCAGCTTGAGCATGGTGGCCGAGAGCGCCGGATCTGTCGAGACTATCCGGTATATGTCCTCGGCGGTGGCGTCAGGATCATCGACCAGCTGCGTGATGCCGATGACCACTTCCGGCAGCGTAGGCAGGTCCTCGATGCTTTCGACGAGTTCGCCGGCTTTCTCCATGGACATGCACGCGCCTCCATTTGTCAGATCTGGGTCTTCCAGTAGCGCGGCACGCTCAGCCTTCGCTCGGCCTCACGCAGAAGCGCCTCCATCCATTCGTTGACAACCCTGCCCTCAAAGAGCGCCCTGAGGCGCCGCCTGGCCGCATCGAGCAGCTCATCTTCAGCCTCCATGGCGGCCTGTTGGGTCTGCTGGTCGGCCTTTTCATCCTCCACCATAACCTCCACTACCCTCCACATCGAGAGCAGCTCGAGCTGTTTGGCGGTCAGTACGGTGCCGCGGGCAAGGATGCGATAACCCTCATGATCCTCCACGTCACCTGCGAGCACCATCCCCGCCTCGAGGCCTTCAACCCTGAGCTTGCGCATGTCTGGCTCTCCTGGCATTTTCAATAAAACGACGAACCTTATCGGCGTCCTTTACCCCGGGTGCCGCCTCCACGCCGCTTGAAACATCAACCGCCCATGGCTTCACTGTCGCGATCGCCTCGGCAACGTTTTCCGCGCGCAGCCCTCCTGCAAGTATGATCCGTCTCTCTGCAGCCAGGCCCGCGGCATGCGTCCAGTCAAAAACCTCCCCAGTCCCTCCGGCGGCCCGCGGCGAAGCAGTGTCAAGCAGGATGTGAGCGCGCCGATAGGCCGCGGCACGCTCGAGATCCTCCCTGCTGGCTACGTGGACACATTTTATCACGTCGATTGGGCGCAGCTTCTCAACATATCCCGGGCTCTCCCGGCCGCTGAGCTGGACCGCATGCAGCCCGACACGCTCGACAGTGGCCCGGACGTTCTCGATCGTCTCATCCACGAAAACACCCACAGCCATTACAAATGGGGGTAGCGCAGCTGTGATCTCAATGGCGGTGTCCGATGCGATTCGACGTGGACTCTCGGCAAAGACCATGCCGATGGCACCAGCGCCGCATTCGGCAGCAAGAAGTGCATCCCTGACGCTGGTGATGCCGCAGACCTTGACCCGAACCTTCATCGCCTCCCCTCGCCACCCCCCAGCATCCGGCATTATATGGCCAGCGGCCCGCAGGTCAAGGAGCACACCACTCTCAAAGCCACTACCGGACTCACCGCATCCCAGGAGGGCAAGTCGCTGCAGGCTTCGAACCGCTCAGGCCTGCTTGCCGGCCTCTTGCAGCAGCCGTGCCCAGCGGGCTATAACCACCTCAGACGAATAGACCGCTTCTACCCGCTCGCGCGCCGCGCGGCCCATCCGCTCCCTCAGGTCAGCATCGAGCGCAAGGCGCACGAGCGCCTCCTCCCACTCGGCGAGGCTCGATGCGAAAAGACCGGTCCGGCCGTCACAGATTATTTCACGGTTCATGCCGACCGGCGAGGCCACCGAGCTCAGGCCGCACGCGCCATAGAGAAGCAGCTTGAAGCCGCACTTTCCGCGGGTCCAGGGGTTGTCGGGCAGTGGCATGATGCCCACGTCAAAGCGCGCCACCTCGGCCGGCTCTGCGTGCTCGCTCCATTCGATCCGGCGGATGAAGGGACGGCGCAGGGGAAATCGATCCGCCATCACTGCAAGCTCCAGGTGTGTCCGACCCGCCGCCCGCTCGATGGCGGGCAGCACCGCCTCGAGGTATTCAAGCGTACTGGCAGAGCCCACCCACCCGACGCGAAGCGGCCCGTCGCCGTGCTCGCGCGGCCTGTATACGTCTGTGTCTACGGGGGTGTGCACGACAGATTTTCGGCTGTCATCCACCGGGCACATCTCGCAGAGGTAGCTGTTGCCCGCGGTGACAAGATCAGCCGAGCGCATGACAGCGGCGAATTTCACCCTCCTGCTCAATCCTCCAAGACGGCCGCGCCCCTCGCCAAACATCACCGCATCGTCGAAATCATATCCCAGCACCCTCACCCTGCGCCTCAGGGCCGCCAGGTCCCACGGCTGCAGCAGACGCCGCTGCAGCACTACGATGTCGTAGCCACCCACGTCACGGAAAAGCTTACTGCGCCCCCTGCGGCTGCGCGGAAGGATCATGGGATATATGTCGATTCCATGTTGCTCGAATGTCTCCGCATTGACAAGCACGCGGTAGCGCGCCGCCGCTGAGTGCTCGGACTCAATGATGAAAACGACCTTCAGCATCTCTTCTCCAGCCGGCCGAAAATCTATCCGCCGGTGCAACTGTCGGCAAGCTAAAAACCTCGCTGCCGGCAGGCCGGCTTTACTTGGTATGCCCGCAGCACCGTGTCGGCCGTCCACGGCTGCCGCGAGTGCGCCTCTTGCCGGCTACGCCCGCCGCGCCGGCCCCGGCTGTGCGGGAAAGCCTTTGACAGCGGCAGCCGGGAGCAATAGTCTAATGGTCGAGAGCGCCTTTTTCAAACGCGTGCGGAGGAAAAAGCCATGGTAAGGATGGGGATTTTGAGCTTCGCCCACATGCACGCGGCCGGCTATGCAGCCTGCATAGGCGAGCTGCCGGGTATTGAGCTTGCCGGTGTGGCCGACGAGGATGATGTGCGCGGCAGGGAGATGGCCGGGCGCTTTTCCACGAAGTATTTTGAATCCTTCGAGTCCCTGTGCGATGGCTCTGTCGACGCGGTCATTATCGCCTCTGACAACAAATCCCACCTGCCTCTCACCCTGCTTGCCGCCGCCCGCGGCAAGCACATACTCTGCGAAAAGCCGCTCGCACGTACTATGGACGAGGCGCGCGAGATGATCTGCGCCGCGGATGCCGCCGGCGTTATACTGGCTACTGCCTTTCCATGCCGCCACATCCCGGCGATGCAGCGGATAAAGCAGATGCTTACCAGCGGGCGTATGCGCAAGGTGCTGGCTATTCGCGGTACAAACCGCGGCGTCATGCCCGGCGGATGGTTTATCGACCGGGAGCGCTCGGGCGGAGGCGCCGTCATCGACCACACCGTGCATGTCGCAGACCTCATGCGCTGGTTTCTCGAATGTGAAGCCGCAGAGGTTTATGCCGAGATCGACACCCGCTTTCATAATATCGGAATCGACGACACGGGAGTGCTGTCAATTCAGTTTGAGGACGGTGTCATTGCCACTCTGGACACCTCGTGGTCGCGCCCGTCCAGGAGCTTTCCTACCTGGGGGGACGTGACTGTCAAGCTCATCCTCGAAAATGGAACAGTGGAGGTCGACAGTTTCAGGCAGAAAGTAGACTTCTACAGTGAAGAGGCTCATAAATGCCAGTACGTGTACTGGGGAGACAATATGGATGCCGGGCTGGTGGCGAATTTTGCCGCAGCCGTCGAAGGGCGCGAGAGCGTGAGTGCAACGGGCCGCGACGGGCTGAAGGCGCTCGAGATCGCGCTTGCAGCCTACAGGAGCTCAAGAGAGTGCAGGCCGGTGGCCCTCGGGCTCGATTCGACACAGCAGGTGCACTGATGCGCCCCTGGTGCAAGGCTGGTGCGCTGGCCATGTGCCTTTTTCTGGCTGTCGGCTGCGCCGAAAGGCCGGGCGAGACCTTCGCCGAGCTCAAGACAGCCGCACTCGAGCGCGATGCGGACACCATCTGGCAACACATCGACCCGGCCACCAGGGAGACGCTCGCCGTGGAAGCGTCCGGCTACTTTGAGACTACGCCGCCGGCAGGCGGCGCGACCGCGCTCGAAGGCAGCGGCCGCGATGCTTTGGAATACTTGAGCGGCCTTGTCGCGGGGCTGGGTGAGTTTGAACTGGAGTACATAAGGAGCCTTGGCATACGTGAGGTGGTGGTTGATGGAGATGTCGCCACCCTCACTCTGCGTTCTTTACGAGCCCGGCCACCGGCCAGGCCGCTCATTTTCAAAAAAGTTGAAGGCCGCTGGCTCTGGGACGCCCGGGAAGTGCTCGAGATGTACCACGAGCACAGAAGAGGCGGGTCATACGGAGGGTTCTGAATGAAGGATGAAAATGTCGGCCCGCCGCGTTTCGTGACACCCGTGGCGTGGCTCTTGATGATAGTCGTTTTGGCGGCTGTCGGTTATGGCGTGTACAGGGTGGGCCGGATTTTCTTTGCCGGCCTCGACCAGGTCGCCGAGAGGCGTGCTGTCGACGCCGAGATCGTACGGGCCGAGAGAGAGGCGGGAGAGGCCTACATGGACAGCGTCTCGGTCGAGGTGGAATTTGTGCCGATTGCCCTGGACGCCCCCCGGGGGACCCTGCGCTTCACAGTGTCAAATGAGGCCGGCGAGGTCGTCAGGAGGGCCGTTGCTGAGGTGAGTGTGCCTGCCGTCGACAGCACCGCCGAACATGTCGAAAGGATTATGCTTTTCGACGATACAGAGACCTCCGTCAGGCCCGATCCACCGCTGGGCCCCTTCGAGACGCGCGAGATAAGCGTCGGCATAGACGCGCCACAGGAGTGGGACTGGCCGAAGGCCGAAGCCGTGATCTCGGAGATGCGCGTCCGGATCACACACTAAAAGCCAACAGCAGCGCCGAACCTTCTCTCAGAAGGTCTCAGGTCCGTAGGTCTGCGGGCGCCGCTCGGGCAGGGAGCCTGGTGCGGCCGTGCCGATGATAGTAACCCGCTCGATCGTCACGTCCTCCAGCGGCCTGTCGCGGGGCCCTACAGGCACCTGGTTTATGTTCATGACCACGTCCATGCCGCCTATCACCTGTCCGAAGACAGTATGCCTGCGGTCGAGTCGAGGCTCTGGCTTTACCGTGATGAAAAACTGGCTGCCGTTGGAGTTTGGGGTGCCGGCGTTTGCCATGGAGAGGACACCGGGCTGGTTGTGCCAGACCCCCTGGATAAACTCATCGGCAAACGTATAGCCCGGCCCGCCTGTGCCTGTGCCGGTAGGATCGCCCGACTGTATGGCAAAATCCTTTATCACACGGTGAAAGATACACCCGTCGTAGAAATTGGACTCGGCCAGGTCGATGAAGTTTCCTGCCGTGACAGGGGTCAGGTCGTCAAAGAGAGCAATATCGATATCCCCCATGCTTGTCTCGAGGCGTACGATGGTGCGATCTCCCCTGGCCGGCGGCAGCAAAGGCTCAAATGCAGGCATAGCGGCGCCGTAATCGTCCTGCATCTGTGCGCCCGCCATCTCCATGAACCGGGCGAGCTCGTCTGGACAGATCTCACCCTCGGCATGATCGTGCCCGCAGTCGGTGGGCTCGATGTCAGGAGCTTTCTGCACGTCACGTACGACAGCAACGGCGATGACAGCGCCAAGCACCACCACTCCGGCAACAAGCAGCAATATCTGCTGGTTCTGCTTCATGGCTGTTTTCCTCACTTGTCAGGCTGACAGTCTGCCACAATACTTTCACAATACTTTGAATTTTAGCGAAAGAGCCCGTGCGGCTCAAGTGCAATGACTCCATATAACGACGGGCATCGTGAAAAGCCCCGGCCCTTGCGCACCCTGGAGAGGGGGCACCCACCGCACACGGTCAGGAGGCCCCCTCAGACTCGAGGCGACTTATCGCGTCGGCGATCTCGCGGCGCTCGCTTTCGCTGAACTGTATGCCATGCTGCTCCGTATGGTCATCTATATGGAGCGCACGGCGGTAGAGAGCGAGTGCTTCGTGGCTGCGCCCGGTGCGATCGTAGAGGCGCGCGACCATGAGGTTGTAGCGGTTACTGGAGGGATAAGATTCCAGCAGCCGCACGGCAATGGCATCCGCCTCTTCGACCTCCGCCACAGAGTATATGCGAAAGAGCCCTTCGAGGGCTGCACGTTGCCAGCAGTTGATGGCTAACGCCTCCAGATAGTGCTGCTGGGCCGCTGTGAACGCCGCCATGTCGAGCGGGTCCAAAGTGATCTCTGCCTCACGGATGTTTCCCAGAAGCGCATGCAGGTCTGCGTTGCGCGGGTCGAGGCTGAGGGCTGTTTCGGCGTGGCGCAGGGCAGGTGCCGTGTTGCCCTCGGCCAGGTAGGCGCGAGCGCTGTCGGCGGCTGCCTCCGCCTGCACCACCGGCACAAACACCTTGCCGACGTAGCCCAGAAGACCGGCAATCACAACAGCCGCCACGATGGCAGTGCGTATCGTGGCGCCCTGAAGGGCCGCCGCCTTGCCGCCTGAGGCTATCGCTGCCGCGCCAAATATCGCGACGGTCGCCGCACCTGCATCGGAGAAGGTCATGTCCGCCATACACGAGATGAGAAACGCCGCAAGCCCTGCAGCGATGCCCGCCCGTACAAGCCGGTCGTCTGCTTCTGATGATTGCGCGCCATAGAGCCACACGATCGACGCAGCTACAAGCGACCCGCCGAGCAGCGCCAGCAACGGATAGAGATCGAGCTGCGCGGTAAGCCCCCCATGCATGTGCACGAGCCCCATCTGCACCAGAACCGCCGCCGGAAATGCCGCCCCTGAGGCCAGGATCCATGAGGGCGCACGAGGCCGTTGCCCGGCGGTTTGTCCGCTGAAGACCAGTACCCAGAAGCCCGCAAAAAAGACGAGCGAAAACAGACCACCCTCAGCGAATACTTTGAGCACCACGTTATGCGGGTCTCGCACCTCCCTTTCCCCGATCTGCTTTTGCTGGTAGTAAAATGTCTCGAAGTGACCGGGGCCGACCCCTTCGGCAACGTCGCCCCTTATGACTCTGCCGGCCGTCCGCCAGTAGCCAAAGCGAACGTCAAGAGATGTACGCGCCTCGTTTATGAGCTGCCCGGCGCGCGGCGCGAAAAGGATGCCCGCCGCCGCGACTGCACCCGCGACGCAGATGACCGTGATGGCCGTGCGCCTCGACGGCAGCCGCACGAGCACCACCAGCAAGAGCACAAAAAGTCCCGCAGCCGCGGCCAGCAGCCCGCTCTTGGACTTTGTCAGGATAATCAGAATGCCAAACAGGAGAGCGCATGAAGCGAATGTGCCGGCCCATGCCGCCCTGAACCGGCGTGAAGCCCCGCCAGCCAGTGTGCCGGCCGCCAGGCCCGCGGCCGAGACAAACGCCAGGGCCAGAAAGCCCGCGAAGACATTGCTTGTCAGGAAAGTGGCAAACACCTCCCGTGTCTCGATACGAGTCAGAAAGTCTGCGAAGTGCTTTTCATCGATCACGATGTTGCCTATCCTGACAGGAGGAGTGCTCTCACGCAGTTGGGCGAGCATCTGTGGCAGCTCCCAGTACTGGTAGAGCGCTCCGGCGCCGGCCATCACCGCAAGCCCTGTGATGACCACTGCCGCCCGGGCAGTGCCGACGCGTTGAAAGAGAAACCCCGATGCCGCCACAAACAGGCACGCCAGCGCTGCGGTGTTTGACAAGGGCACCAGCGAACCGCGGGGATAGTGCGAATTGCTCGCACTGATGAACAGTATCAGCGCGAAGAAGATAAGGGCGCCGGCGGCCATGTTTACACGCAGTGCCCGCGCGCCCGGCCTGACCGTGGCCACTGTGGCCAATGCCAGCGCCAGGAATGCCGCCAGGTCAGCCAGCGAATCATGGAGAAAGCCTGCCGCGCCGGCCGAAAATGTCACTCGAAACGCAATTGTGAAGAATATCAGAAATATCGCGAGCGCCGCCAGGGGGCTTTCGTTCTCATCATTCATCTACTGATCTTCCTCGCTCCGGCATGCTCAAGAAGCCCTATGAGAGAAAGCACCAGCAACGCCTGCAGGAGAGCGCCGACCATGGCCCACGCAGGAAGCTCATAGAGGTACAGCGCCGGAAAGGCGGTTACAAGTGTGGCTGTGTATACCGTCAGGACCGCCTCGCGCCTGCTCAAGCCAAGGTCCACCAGGCGATGGCTGAAATGCCGCTTGTCTGCATCGAAGGGATGCCTGCCCTCGCGCAGCCTTATCATTACTACCGAAAAGGTGTCATAAGCGGGAATTGCGAAAAGCAGAAACGGCAGCAGAAACGGCAGCAGGCTGACCTCCTCGGTCCCGACGGGCGCAAAGGTGAATGCGACTGCCGCTGAGCCGAGAAGGTAGCCCAGAAGATAGCTGCCCGAATCCCCCATGAAAATGCGCGCCGGAGGAAAATTGAATACAAGAAAACCGAGCACCGCCCCCAGCACCACCGAGAGGAAAAGCGCCACAAACAGCTGGCCGGTTGTGACCGCCACCGCCATGAAAACCGCGGCTATGATAAATGCAACCCCACCCGACAAGCCGTCCATGTTGTCAAGCAGGTTAAACGAATTGGTCACAAAGACGATCCATGCTACAGTCAATACCCATGAAACCACCCTAACCTGTATAAACAGGGTTATAGTAAAGCCAGATAAAACAAGCACAACCCCCACCGCCACCTGCGCAGCCAGCTTGTGCCACGCGGCAAGGCCCCTGATGTCGTCTATTATACCCATGGTCGCCATAAACGCCGCACCCAGAAGCATCGGTATGAGCTTGACGCCGCTTTCCATGAGACCCGGGACATGAATCAGGAAGTCTTCGGGCATGTGAAAGAGGCCCGGCGAGCGGTGAATAACGAAAACACCCGCCCCGGCAATGGCAAATGTCAGCATGGCGCTGAGCGCCATTGCTATGCCGCCGCCGAGCGGCACCGCAGAAGTGTGAATCTTTCTCTCTGAAGGGTGGTCAAGAAGGCCCAGACGCGGCGCCAGCACGCGCATCAGCGCAGTCAGCGCCAGTGAGAGACCCAGTGAAAGGCCGAAGCAGATTGCATAGGCAGCCAGCATCGTCGCAGCTCTCGGCCTCCCCGGTCACTTCAGAGCACCGCGCCCGGCGACCCGCCGGTCGGACGGCGGACACACGCCCGCGCAACCGTTGCTAAAGGGCCCTGAGACAGACAAGGCGCCCTTGGTCCGTCACCAGATAGACAAGGCCGTCGTCAAAGGTGTTTCTGGGCATCAGGTCAAAATCACCTATGTACAGCCGCTGAAGCGTCTCTCCGCTCTCAGCGTCGATCAGCCAGAGCTCGTCCTGGCTGCTGCGAGCAAAGACATACCCGCCGCCGGAGGAAAGTATCTTCGTGGCGCCGGGATTTTGCCAGAGGATTTCACCGCGCCCCCTGGTAAGCGCCGTGGCACCTCTGCCCAGCGTTTCCACGTACAGCGCGTCGCCTGAGAGCAGCGGGGCACCAACCACGGCTGCGCCAATAATGGTGCGCCACCTGACCGTTCCGCCGGGTGTAATGCAGTATGTGTAGTAATCACGCGACCCGGCGTAGATATGGTCGGCGTCGACAGCGATGCCGCTTATGGAGTCGCGCGCCCTGAAGCGCGTCTGTCGCCCGCTTGTGATCATGTCCAGCGCCTCGATTTCGCCTGCGGTACTGGCCACTATCAGGTAGGGCCCCATTCCGACAGGCTCCACTACGACAGCACCCGCAAAAGCGGCAGGACCCGGCCAGATCTCACCCAGCGTCGTGATGCTCAGCTTACGGACCTCTCCGGCGCCGGACGCTGCGAAGACGTACTCATCGGTAGCCACAAGAGGCGCACTCAAGCTGAAGGGAAACCTGGCGCCGAGCTCCAGCGCACCGGTCCTGCTTATCGAGAAGAACCTGTTGCCCGTCACCCCGTAGAAGGCGCCGTCCACCTGGTACGGCCGATGGCCAGGCAGCGTCGGCAGATCAACAAGCCAGAGCACTGCTCCGGTGCGGCGGTCGAAAGCATGGATGACACCGTCACTGCCGGCGGCCAGAAGGGTATCCTCATAGAGCCATACGTTTCTGATCCTTGGCTTGGGAGCCGGCCTGACATCATAGGCCGCCAGGTTCAGGTTCTGCTCCCATACACGGGTGAAGCGCGCCCGCTCGAGGCCGAGCTCGGTGTATGGGCGCAGGCCTTCGGCGTAACGCTGCTGGAGCCTGGCCTCCGGGGAGACGCAGCCCCCAGTCAGCATGGCCGCGACCAGTGCCGCCACGAGAAGCAGATTCCTGTTCATCTCAGCCCCCTTCGACATAGTCGGCAAGATCAATATCGTTTTCCTCCTCAATCAAGCGCAAGCGGACGATGCGCTCGATGTCGCTTTCAATGCGTCCGGTGAGCTTGAGCACGTATGGTCTCTGTTCCAGACGTGCCTTGAGATCCTCAGTCATCTCATCCCAGCTACCGCCGTACAGCTCATCCCTGATAATGACGAGAACCTTCTCCTCGGGAGAAAGATCCAGCTTCTCCATATCCCTTTTCACCCCGCTGCCCGAAGGCGCGATTCAATGGGTATAAGCCTCAGGCGGCGTCAAGTCAAGCAAAAAGACTCTCCGGCACCTGCGACCAGGCAGGCCACGACGCATTATACCTAAATGGATATCGCGACGTTGCGGTGATCCCTGGCGGATCGCTCCTCGGCTTTGACCAGATATATGGCGTTGCGCGCGTCCTTTGCTGTGACGGTTTTCGGCCGCTGTTTCTTGACAATGCAGGTGAGAAAGTAATCAATCTCCCTCTGGTAACCGTCGCCCGGCTCGATCTTGGGAGTCTCAAGCTTGCCGCCGGAGGTGTAAACCTGCAGGGTCGGATCCTTGCTTGTGGAAAACTCAGCCGTCGCCTTGTCAAAGATCACCGTGTAGGCCATCTCGAAAGGGTACGCCCCGTGAAAGGTCCAGCCCCCCTCTGCCGAGACCAGCATGTTTTTGCCGTAATCATAATTTGTCACGATGTGGTCAATGCCGCCCGATGGGCCGGTCACCCCTGCAGACTCGACCTTTTTGGGGGTCTTGAAGACGTAGTTGACAAAGTCTGTGTCGTGAATGTGCAGGTCCAGCACAGCGCCTCCGGAGCGCTTGCTGTTCATCAGCCAGTTCTGCCAGCCCCAGGTCGGCGCAACTGTACGCCGACGAAAGATGGCGGACTTGACGCGCCCGTATTTCCTGCCCTTTATGATCTGGGCAAGCCATTCGTACTCCGGCCAGAAGCGGATGCACTGCCCGATCATGAACTTGCCCTTGGCCTTGCGCGCTACATCGGCGATCTTGTCGGCCTCGGCCACGGTCAGGGCCATCGGCTTTTCCACCATCACGTGCTTGCCCGCCTGGAGCGCCTCGATGGTGTAATCAGTGTGCTGAAAGGTGGGCAGGGTGATGTCCACCAGCTCCACATCGGGGTCGTTGATGAGTTCGCTGGCTTCCTTGTACTTCTTTATGCCGGAAAGGTCCACGTTGGCTGCGCTCGGGTCATCTATGTTGCCGCCGATCTTCGACCAGTCGCCCGAAAGCTTCGCGTCATCTACGTCGGCGATCGCCACTACCTCTGATTTGGAGTTTTCCCTGTAGCATCCGAAGTGCATCTTGCCCATGAAACCAAGGCCTATGCACCCCACCTTCACCTTCGCCATTGCAAGCCCCTTTGCCTCAAGGTTACGAAGCTGAGCAACTGTTTTCCCGGACTACTTCCACCATGCCAGGCGCCTGCGCAATCAGCCGGTCACATTAGAAAAAATGCCCCGAAAGACACATTAACGGGGCCGCTGCGCCCGCAAGACCAACCCGCACCGTCTCAACCGGCGCACTCCGTCCCCGCACGCAGATACAGGCAATGGGCCTGAGCAATCATGCTTCTCGGGACTGCGTGTGAGGGCCGCAGGCGTTTTCAGCTCGACACACCACTCTCCCTATCGGACGAAGTCTATCAGGTCGGTCCCCAAAGTCAAGCACGTTGTCCGCGCAAACGCTGTTTTGTAATGGATTTGGGGCGATTCGCCAGCGCCCTGAAGCTCTACGGCGGCCGGGGGCGCGTGCAGGCGGCGCTGGTCGGCCTCATGCAGGGCGTTGAGCTCGAAAGTTGATTTCACAGGTGATTCTGTTATCCTCTGTATTCACCGATCTTCACGTGAAGCTTTTCTCAAGACCTGCAAAGCGAGGCTGGCCATTGTCACAGGCACAAAGAGACCTTGTCGAACGAAATTACCACAGGGTGATCGACCGGGCCGCCGCAGCCGCAGCGCGCCGGGACCGCAGTGAAGATTCCTGGCGCCTCGTTGCCGTGACAAAGACCGTCTCGCCGGAGACCGCTGCCGCTCTTGCGGCCATCGGCGTGCGGGACTTAGGCGAAAACCGCGTAAATGAGCTGACCTCCAAGCTCCGCGCGCTCGGCGGGCTCGATGTTCGCTGGCACATGATCGGGCATCTCCAGCGAAACAAGGTCAAAAAAGTCGTCGGGCACGTCGATTTTATCCACAGTGTCGACTCCGAAAGGCTTGCGGCCGAAATTGAGCGGGTCGCGGCACCTTTGGAGGTCGTCCAGAAGGTACTCCTCGAAGTGAACGTTTCCGGCGAAGGGTCCAAGTATGGAATCGCCCCCGAAGAAGCGCAGCGTCTCGCGGAAAGTTTAGCATCTATGAAGTACGTGGCGCTGCGCGGACTCATGACGATGGCCCCGATTGTCGATGATGCCGAGAAGACCCGCCCCCTGTTCGCCGCTCTGCGCGACCTGGGCCTCATGATGGCGCAGGCAGGGCTTTTCGGCAGGAGCGACTTTGAGCTTTCGATGGGCATGACGCAAGATTTTGAGGTGGCGATAGAAGAGGGGGCGACGATGATCCGCGTGGGTTCGGCACTTTTTGAGGGACTTTAAGAGGGGGGGTAGGATGTCACTTCCACAGGGCGTGCGGATCGGCTTTTTCGGTGCTGGCAACATGGCCGAGGCGCTGGCCAGGGGGCTTCTTTCAACGGGATTTCCAGGCGCGTCGCTCATGGCGAGCGATCTCAAGGAGGATCGCCGCCGGCACCTTCGTGAGGCGGTCGGCATCGAGACCACCAATGACAATCGAGATGTGCTCTCGCGCTCGAATATCTGCATTTTCGCGGTGAAACCGCAGGACATGCCAAAGCTTCTGGCGATACTTTCGCCGGCTTCGCCGGAAAAACTCTTCATATCGATATGCGCGGGTGTCACTACCCGGTATATCGAAAAAATCCTCTCGGGCGCTCCGCGCGTTGTGCGAGCCATGCCCAATACACCGATGCTGGTCGGTGCGGGCGTCGCTGCGGTCGCAAGGGGCAGGTGGGCCACCGACGACGACCTGAAGGTCACACGCACTATATTTTCAAGCGCCGCAGAGGTAGTAGACGTCGAGGAGTCGCTGATGGATGCGGTGACGGCGGTTTCCGGCTCGGGTCCTGCGTATTTTTTTTACCTGGTCGAGTTGATGACAGATGCCGGAATAAAGCTCGGGCTGCCTGCCGATGCCGCGGCCCTGCTGGCAAGGCGCACGTGCCTGGGCGCGGGGCGACTGCTTGCCGAGAGCGACGAGTCGGCGCGTGAACTGCGTCGAAAGGTCAGCTCGCCCGGCGGCACCACCTTTGCCGCAATATCAAAGCTGGAAGAGGCCGGGGTCGATCGGGCGCTTTCTGTGGCCATCGAGGCTGCAGCCGCCCGCTCGAAGGAGCTGGGACTGTGATCAGGGTGGACGAAAAGGGCTCGGATGTCCTTTTCAGCGTGCGCGTCTCGCCGGGCGCGGCACGCACCTGCATCCTCGGCCGGCACGCCGGCGCTCTCAAGGTCGCCATCGCCGCACCCGCCGAAAAGGACATGGCCAACAGGGAGCTGACCAGCTTCATCAGTGAATCACTTGGCGTATCAAAGGCGGCCGTCTCGGTCACGGCCGGGCGTGCATCGCGGACCAAGAGGGTCTCAGTGGAGGGGCTCTCGGCCGAGGTGGCGGCATCGAGGCTGGCCCGCCTGGCAGATGCATGAATGTCGCCTGGCGCAAAAGCAATTATCGTAGGAGGCTTATATGCTTGATCTTAAAGCGAAAGTGAAAGAGGCCACCTGGTCCATTTCCAGGCAGGTGGAGTCGCCGCCTGATGTCGGCATCATACTCGGCACCGGGCTTAGCGGGCTTGCCGGCGAGATCGAAAGGACCGCCGAGATCCCCTACAAGCAGATCCAGCACTTCCCTGCACCCACGCTCGCAGCACATGCAGGAAATCTCATCTTCGGCACCCTCGCGGGAAAACAGGTGGTAGCCATGGAGGGGCGCTTTCACCTTTATGAAGGCTACACGATGCAGCAGATAACCCTGCCCGTGCGCGTGATGAAGGCGCTGGGTGCGAGGTCGCTGGTGGTCTCAAACGCCTGCGGCTGCCTGAATCCGCAATGGCAGAAAGGGGACCTCATCATTATCGAGGATCACATAAATCTCATGGGAGACAACCCCCTGATCGGCCCCAACGACGAGGAGCTCGGGCCGCGTTATCCTGACATGATAGAGCCATACTGCATGGAGTATGTAAGCACCGCCGAGCAGATAGCCCTCGAGGAGGATATCCGCGCGCATCGTGGCGTCTATGCGGCGATGACCGGGCCCTGCCTCGAGACGCGCGCCGAGTACAGAATGCTCAGGACGATCGGGGCGGACGCCATCGGCATGTCAACGGTACCTGAGGTAATCGTGGCGGTTCACGCGGGGCTCCGGACCTTTGGAGCGGGGATTCTGACCGACGTCTGCCTGCCGGATGCGCTTGAGCCGGTCGACATCGATAAGATAATCGCCGTGGCCGCCGCCGCCGAGCCGAACCTGACCCGGCTCATCTCCCGGCTTATAGAAAAGATGTAGACCAAATAGCTGCAAGGCATCACGGCTCAGGGTGATCGCGTATTTCTTCACCCTGAACAATGACGACCTTGCCGCGCTCGGCGGAGTCCATCACCGCAAACGCTTCGTGAATATCTTCGAGGCCGAAAGTGTGAGTGACGATCTGAGCCGGGTCAATGACGCCGCGCTCCATCAGCAGTATCGACTGCATCATCGCCTTTGGCGTCGTCGAAAAAGACGCCTCGATCACCGACTCCATGTTGTTCAAGGCGCCCGCGTCGATCTCGACGGGCGCAGGCGTGGTCGTGCCGAAGATATTCACCCGCGTGCCACGGCGTCTCAACGACAGCGCAAGCTCGACAGCGGCCGGTGCGCCGGCCGCCTCGATGACAAAGTCAGGCCCATCGGGCAGCGCCCTGCCGATCATGCTCCTTACATCACCGTCCTCTGCGTCAAAGACATGCGTTGCGCCGAGCTCGCGAGCCTTATCGAGCGCCCTTTGCGACGTGTCGACTGCTATGACGCGCCCTGCGCCGGCCCTTATGCACAGCATCAGGCACAGCAACCCTATGCCTCCGACGCCGATGACCACACAGTCTTCACCGAGCTTGACGGCGCTGTAATCGATGACCGCCTTCCAGGCGCATGAGACCGGCTCTGTCATCGCCGCCGCCTCGAAAGATACCCCGGGGGGCTTTCGATAAAGAAGCGCCGCAGGCACCGCCATATACTCTGCAAAGCCTCCGTTGAGAGTTACAGGCGCGCCCTCACCGCCCGTGGTGTAGGAGTCTTCGCAGAAGTGCACGTCTCCCATGCGGCAGTGCCTGCATACGCCGCAGCCGCCTATGGGCGCGACGATGACCTGGTCGCCCGGGCGAAAGATTTCCACAGCCGTACCGACGGCGTCGACGACGCCGGAGTTTTCATGGCCGAGGATGACTGGAAAGTCCACGTTGGTGCGTTTGCCCCGGACGGCCTTGTGATCTGTGCCGCAGATGCCACAGGCACGCACCCTGACGACAACCTCCCCGGGGCCGGGCGCGGGCTTTTCAATCTCGTCAAGAATGAGCTTTCCATAGTCCTTCAGCACGGCCGCAAGCATCTGTGAACCTCCTCTATGGCTGCCTCTCAAGCCGGCCTCAGTATATTCACGCAACTTTTTCCAATGGCGCTTTCGAGGTTGCACCCGGCCAAAACGCCCTCCCGCTTAAGCATCGCCGCAGCTACCCCCGGCTTATCGAGCGAGCTTCTCAGATGCCAGCTTGCGCAAGAGACTGCAGAGCGCACCGCCGCCCTTGCCATATGCAAACTCAATGTTATAAGGCCCCGCAAAGCCCGCCTCCATCATCTCTCCAAGCACCTCCTGCCAGTCAAGCACCCCCCGCAAAAAGGGCGCATGCTCGTCATCGACGCCGTCATTGCTGTGAATGTGTGCATGGATGAGGCGGCTCCTGAACCGGCCGAGCCATTCAAGACAGCCACCCTTCATCAGGGCATGGCCGGTGTCGAGTGTGAAGCCGACCGCTGCAGGATCCGTCTGGCTGAAAAGAAACTCAAAATCCTCAAATTCGTCCCCAAGCACGCCCGGCACGTATGAGGGCACGTTCTCAACTGCAAAACGCACCCCTGCTGCCAGCGCACGCCGTGATGCCATGCGAAATCCCTCCACAACACTCACAAGGTGAGACCGCCGCTCGTCCGGCGGCGCCTCTCCCATATGCATGACGATATTTGAGGCCCCCATGACGACTGCGTCCTCGACGATGTCTTCGAGACAGCCGGCTATCCCTGCGGCCCAGCGCAGGCCGGCTATGTTGAGCCATGGATGCCAGGCCAGGAGAAGCCCCTGGCTCGCAGCGTGACGGCGGATGGAGCCGAGATCCTCCATCGTGAAGTCGCTGCCGAAAAACTCAACCATATCCAGCCCCTCTGCGCCCGCTGCGGCAAGCGCCCGTATGGGTGAGCTCACGTCGGCGATGCAGTGGTGGGTGACCGAGATGGTAATGTCTGACTTGCCCGTCATTGCAGGAGTGCGCCTCTCTCGATGAGGGACTGCTGAGGCTGCTTGTGAGTTCGTATCATCGGCCGGGCTCAAAAGGTCCGACCGATAGACCGTCTGCGCTCGTCCGCGGCGTACCCTCAAGCGCAGTCGAGACGCCTCTTTGCGGCTCGAAGCGCGGCGCCAGTTCACCAACAGCGCCCCGCCCCGGCGGCGCGCCGGCTCCTGCAAGGGGTGAGTCCGCAGTCGGGCGCAGGTCGAAGTCGACCAGGTCCACAAATTGCGGGTTTGTCCCGACGAGCGTGCCAGTCACCCCGGGCACGACGCCGACTGTCCTGGTCGAGACCCAGTTGCCGGCGCCGGACACGGTAGGCTCGCTTCTCCCGAAAAGCATCCTGAACGAATCGCTGGCCGGGCTTTCAAAGGCGCCGCCCCACCGGTACATCAGGGAGCTGTCGACGCCGTATTCGAGAAAGACGTTGTTGTAAAGGCGCACGTTTTCCACGTTGCCCAGCACGTGCACGGCCACGCCCTCGGCCCGCGTCAGGAGAAACAGATTGTGCGCGATGTTGAAGTCTCCCTCGGTGCCTGCCGATGACGGATCACTGCCGCCGAGCTGCAGGATATCCTGCTGAGCGCCGGGGCTCCAGCCCTGGACAAAGACATTGCCGACAATGTCGGCGTGCATCGGGCGCAGAGCGCTTTCAGCGGGGGACGGCTCACCCATGGAGCTGTGCTCGTTGAATATCCTCACGGCGCTGGCAAACTGGTTTTCGAACCAGTTGTACCGGATGACCGTTCGCGGAAACCTCGATTCGATGAAAGCACCGTCGAGGTCATCACGGAAAAGGCAGTGCCGCACTACCAGCGTCGCCCCCGGCGTCAGACTGCACAGGTAAAGCGACCCGCGCCGGAGAGAGCCGTTTGCATCAAACTGGGAAAACTCGATCAATGCGTCGCCCCGCGCCGCCAGCGATACCACCCCCGCCCGGGAATGATGCACGCGGCAGTTGCGCATGGTGAAGCCGGCACCCTCAAAGCGAACGGCGTACCTGACATTGTCATCGGCCGCCGTCAGGTCAAGCCCCTCAAGGGCCACATGGTCGCCCTGCACCATGATGCCGACGCCGTTAGTGCCAAGGAGCGTGATCCGCGGCCTCACGATGCGGCCGTTTTCGGTACTGGGGATGCCGCGGATGGTGATGGGGCTGGCCGTGGTGCCGCCTTGTGAAAGTGCGATGGAGTCCTCGATGTCGCCGTACAGCTCGACAACATCCCCCGGCGACAGGCGCTCGGCGACCTCGGATATCCTTGCGTACTCTCTGCCCGGCCCCACGCGCCAGGTCGTACCGGCCGCCCCCGCCGCCATCACAAGAAGGGCGAATACAGAAAACACCGCCCGCCAAAGCTTCATAAAC
>SLPQ01000006.1 GCA_007131925.1 Candidatus Brocadiia bacterium
CGCCAGCGCGAAGGTGTACCCCTTTGCGAAGCCGATGTCCTCGATGGACTCGACCATCCTCTTCCTGCAGACCTCCGCCCAGATGAGCCGCTCGAGCCAGTCGAGAGAGTCGATCACGACCGTGCGGAAGGGGTGCTTTTCCGAGTAGAGCTCGGAGAGGGCGGCGATTACATCATCGAAGGTCTCAGCAAGAGAGAATCTGTCGCACTCGATCCCGCCAAGGCCGTCCTCGGTCTGAATGAAGATGGGTCTGGGTGACATGGATGCGAACGTCGACTTGCCAATGCCGTGCGTACCGTAGAGCATCACGCGGCGCGGCGCGGGTCGAACGCCGCTCTCGATCTGTCCTAAGAGTTTCAAATCACGCTCCTTTCAGGTAAGGGCGACAAAGCGGGCGGGTACAGGGAGTCCCAGGGCGGTGGCCCGTTTCCGCCCTACGCCACCCCGCCCGCTCGTCGCCCGGGGGGTCAGAGATAATCGAATACGCGCACTTCCTCGTAGCCGGTGGGCCAGACGTCGGCTTCTCGGCAGCGCTTGAGCCGCTCGATGGCGGCCTCGTTTTCCTTTCTTGCCTGTCCCAGAACGTCGTCTCCGACTCGCCAGACTCCGCTTCGGAACGGCTCCTTCTTCTCAACGGCGATGATGTGCACCGGAAAGCGTGTCGAGCTTGCGCACTCGGCAACGGCCTGGTAGAAGGCCACCTGGTGGAGGTAACCGTAACGCCTGGCGTCCGATTCGAACCAGGTGAGGTCGTCGCAGGACTTAAGGTCGATGATGCCGCGTTCGAACGTGAAGTAGTCAAGCCGCGACTGGGAAGGCAGGCCGCAGTACCCCGTCCGCACGACACCTTCGGCGACGCCTTTTTCAAGCAGTTGAGCGGCGACCTGATGGATGCCGATGCTTGCGGCCATGTTCAGGATGAGCACATATTGATTATCAGTAAGGACTTCCTTGCCGACGGCCGCGGCCCATTCTGCCCAGGCCTTCGTCTGTGAGCCGTAAGGCCTGCCCGTATTGGGGTTGACGGGTCCGCCGACGGCGTAGTCCGCCTCGAATCGCTCGATGCCTTCAAGGATGAGCGTGTGCGCTGCGCGCCCCACGAGGTACGCCGGCCTGTCCTCATCCAGGATCAGTCCCTGCGCCTTCTTTCTGTAGAGCTCAGGGCATTTGCGGAAGTCTGCGAGCGCATGGCTCGTGAGGTGTGTCTCTGCCTTAGAGCGGTACTCGGATTCGTTTTCCCTGATGAGCCAACTATCACTTTTGCTCGCACTACCTGCTCGGGCCATCGGCGACTCTCCCTGTGATTCGGCGGCGGGCCATTCCGCCGCGTCATAGGGTTATTTGCCGCCCGGTAGGCTCATTGCTGAAACCATCTCAGAAACATATGCGCACATAATGCGCGCATGAGCCAGTGAGCCTGCGCATTATGCGCACATATGTTTTTCAGCGCCGCACAATGAGCCGCACGGAAATGGGCCTCGTGAGCCATAAATATATGTGTCCGCGCCCTGAACCGGTCAGGGCGGTTTGATGACCCGCTCACGTGAAAGGGTGCGGACATGAGAAACTATTACGGCTCGCTGTTGGAGAAGTGGAAAGTGGACCTTATCTTCGACCGGGCAAGGCGCAAGGGGTTTCCCGAGAACGACATCGACGATGTGGAGCAGGAGATAGTCCCGGCCATCCTTGCCTTCAGGTACGACCCCGCGAAGGCAAACGGCGCTACCGAGAAGACCGCGCTGACCGCCCTGATCGACAGGCGGCTGACCTTCCTGCAGAGGGGCTTTGCCAGGCGCCGCAAGCACGAGCGGCGCTACAGGCGGCTCTGCGGCGACACGCCCGGAAGGCCGGCCCCCGAACCGCTTGATGTCGAGCCCCAACGCCGCCTCGCCATCGCAATGGACGTTCAGCAGGTTGTGCGGCGGCTCTCCCCAATGGAGCAGGCTGTCTGCGCCGGCTTGGCGCGCCAGGAAACCCGCCGCCGGATCGCCGGGCGGCTGGGCATCTCCCGCTACGGTCTGGATGCCCATATCGAGGGCATCCGCCAACGCTTCCAAGATGCAGGCCTCGACGGTTGGGTGGCCGAATGACGTGCGCCGAGGGCCGGTCGTTCACGCGGCCAGAATTCTGGGATAATCCGCCAGAATTGACTGGATTTGCGTCGCCGGAAACCGCTCACTGTGATGAGCCAGAGGCGGTTTCAGAGCGTCCGCTGTCGCTGGCGTGGATAACGGACGAACTGCTCGCCTATACGCGCGATGTGTGGTCGCGACACCTCGGGCGGGACGTTTCCGAAGACGAGGCCATCGAGATGCTGCTTAATGTAAAGCGCCTGGCTGAAACGATCCTGAACATTACACAGGCAGAAGGAGACGCGGATGAATGTGGTGATATGGGCGCGGGTATCCTCGCGTGAACAGAGGGAAGGCTATTCGATAGACGCGCAGTTGCGCTCGGCCCGCGACAGAGCTGCTAAGAATGGTTGGACGGTGATTCGCGAGTTCGTGGTTGCCGAGTCCGCCAAGCGCGGCGCTGAGCGTACCGCCTTCAGGAAGATGCTCAAATGGGTCAGGGCCAATGCGAAGCGCAGTAAGATCGACGTCATTCTCTCCCATAAACTCGACCGGGTCTGTCGAAACATGCGGGACGCCGTGCGCCTGCAGGAACTCGAGGACTCCTGCGGTGTGAAACTCGCATTTGTCGAGAACCAGTTCGGGCCTGGTGCAGCCGGCGCGCTTTCCTTCAATGTCATGGCCGCGGTCGCGCAGTACTACTCGGACAACCTCCGCACCGAGGTCCTCAAAGGCATGGACGAGAAGGTGCGGCAGGGCTGGCCAGCCGGCCGGGCGCCCTACGGATACCTCAACGTCGACGACAAAAAAGAGCCCGTGGTCCTGCATCCGGACAACAGCAAGACGGTCATGCGCATCTTCGAGCTCTTCTCAACGGGCAAGTTCACGTTCAGGGCACTACAGCGCAAGTTGGCCCGGGAAGGCTTTACGTACCGCCCCAGCCAGCCCCGTTTTGGCCGGACGGCCCTGTCCTACATCCTGAACAACCGGTTCTACATCGGGGAGATTGCGTACAAGGGCAGGTTCTACCCGGGCAAACACCGGCTCTTCATCAGCCGGCAGATATTCAACCTCTGCCGGGACATACTCCATGGCCGCAACCGCAGGACTACAGACCATTCCCACCCGTTGGCAGGCGGGCTCATCCGCTGCGCATACTGCGGGTTCGCAATCACCGGGGAGTTCATCAAGAGGAAGCTCAAGGGCGGCTCCGTCAGAACGCACCTCTACTATCGCTGCGGCAACAACAGCCGTGAAAACGGGCACCCCGGGGTTCGCTGGCGAGAGGAGGACCTGGAACAGGCCGTCCTGGACGAGCTCACGACGCTGCGAATGCCCTCCTCGGAGCTTGCCGAATGGTTCAAAGGGTCCCTTTCAGCCATGTTCGCCGACGTCGAGGACATGCAGAGGCGGCACATGCAGATGCTCGCCAAGCGCAGAACCGAGATAGAGAACACAAAGGACAGGCTGCTCAACTGCTACCTGTCGGGCGCCGTCGATGATGATGTCTTTCAGGCGAAGACTACCGAACTCAAATGCGAGCTGGCGGAGGTCGAAGAGTCGCTTGAGAAGGCGGGCAAGTACGATCCGGAGGCGCCGAGACGCGCGCTGGCTGTGTTTGAATTCAGTCAGAATCTCGCCGGTTTGTGGCAGCGTTCAAACTCGACGGGCAAACGCGAGATCCTGGAGTGCGTCAGTTTGAACCGTGCAGCTTCCGACGTAACTCTTTACGTGCAAAAGAGAAAGCCGTTCGACTTTCTCGCCGAACGGCCGTTTTTTAACAATGGTCGGGGAGACAGGATTTGAACCTGCGGCCTCAGCGTCCCGAACGCTGCGCTCTAGCCAAGCTGAGCTACTCCCCGACCTTGAGGTGGATCGCGTTTGAAGAGTATACAGCGGCGCGCTCACAAATCAACAGTAACAGGGGGCTCTTTGTCCGGGGGCGCCCTCCAGCAGGGCTCATCCGGGGGCGCGCACGTGGCTGGATGCGCTTGCCGCGCTAACGAATCTCCGTAGACGGCCCTGTTTGATCTGTCCGTGGCCGCCTCGTTTCGTACCCCGGCCGCCTTGCGTGCGGGCTGGTGCGTCTGGCAAGGCATGCTGTGCAATCCTTCCCGGCCGGCTGGTGCGCGTGGCAATCCATGCTCGGCAGAGTTTCGGGCAATCAAGTCTGCTCTCTTAAGGCTTGGCAGCCGCAGTGGCCAGAGCGAGAGCCACGTATGAACGCTTCGGTGTGCCTGGTCAGCAGCTGTGGCTGTCAGCTAACGCATGTCGTTATCGACCTCTCCAGCCGACCCGATCGGCTCCCGGCCTTCAGGTCCGTTAAGTCGCTCGCTCCTGCGATGGCCTGCTCCGAGCGGCTGGTGCTGGCCATGGGGGCCGGTGCGGCCCTCTTCGATTGCGGCTGCCCTGCCTGCTCCCGCGCCTCGACCGCGTTCGCGCAGGGCGGGGAAGTGCTCCTCGAGGCGCCTGATCTTCTGCTGCCAGAGATCATGCTGATCATCGTCGAGTACGGATGCTATGTCGCTGTCGAGCTGCTCGAGCTGGGCAACTATTCTCGGCCGCGCCTCTGCACGGATTTCCACAAGGTGTGTGCCGTGTCTGCGCAGGATGGGTTCAAGCTGCCTTCGCTGCTGTGGTGTGAGGTTCAGCTCGCGGTTGAGCCCGCGCAGCATATGCTCAGCAAAGATCTCGGGCTCCTGGCTGTAGGCGGGCCCCCGGCGCAGCATGCCCATGTAGGTGAGGCTCGCGCCGATGGCCATTCCCGCGGCGAGTATCACAATGCCGAGCAGTATCGACCTGACAAGCTCGTGCGAGCCGGGGCGGGCGATGCGCTGATCGTTATTAGTCATTGGGCCACCCATGCAACCATCTTGAGAATCTCATTGACCGAGCCACTGCCATGCCATGCCACGTAAGCGGCTACCATGACTGCCGCAGCGACCGCCGACGAGCCCATCGACATCCACAGCAGTGAGCGGTTGAGCACTGCGGAGGTCGCATGCCGTCGTGCGGCCAGACTGGCCATAACGGTGTCGGCCACATCCACGCTCGGCGCGCCCTCTGACCGGGCGGCGTCGAAGAGGTCCTGAAGCTTCAGCCTGTTCATGATCACTCCAGTTCGATATCTGCCTCAAAGGCTAACTTCTTCAGCTTTTTGAGCGCCCTGTGGGTCTGAACCCGCACAAGTGTCTTTGTCCAGCCGGTGCGATACGCGGTCTCCCTGACATCGCACTCATCCAGGTACCGAAGCGTCAGTACCAGTCTATCCCGCGCCGGCAGCCGGGCCAGCAGGCTATGGAGCAGCAGGGCGGCGTCTTCGCCTCTGGCGGGGTTTTCCTCAGGCTGAGGCATCTGACTGAGCGCCTCATCCTGCAGCGATATCGGCCGTGCGCGACGGGAGTTTTTCCAGTAGCGATAACCCACGCGCGTGGCGATGCGCGACAGCCAGTGCGCAAAGGGCGCCTCTGCTCGATACCCCGCCAGGCTCATATACGCCTCGATAAAGACCTGCTGTGTGAGCTCCTCATGCTCGGTACGGTCGCGGGTAAACCGCCACAGCAGCTTTGCGACCGCCCTTTGATGGCGCTCGATCAGGCGTCGGTAGGCATCGCCGTCGCCCTTTCGGCTGAGGCGGACTTCATCGAGCTCGCTCGTGCTGCAGACTGATTTCGTATCTTCCCCCTCGATGCTGAACCGCCGCACCCACGAGGCGATCGCAGCCGCAGGAGAGGCATACCGCCTGTCATACCAGTGCAAGAGTGAAGTCTGCACAGCTCCCATGACCTTATCCGGCAAGCTCCACATCCAAAAAACCCGTCAAACCATCGTGGGCCTCGGTGCATCACGGCTTACTGACGACCGTCAGCACAAAGCGATGCAGGTCGTCTTCACCATATTAGTGCCCCGAATCCCGCAAAAATTACAGGAAAAAGTGGTTTTTCTGCAAAAACCCCCACAAGCGCCCCTTCATCGCTGCACACCCCAGGAAGGCCTCGCGGCGGGGGAAGGCGCTTGACAGCACACCGGAGTGGCGCAATTCGACCCGGCGGTGTGCGGCAGGATGCGATGCAGCCCTGTGTTCTGCGGGGCGAGAGTGCCCTTCGCAGGCATTCGCGACGCGGCGCCGCGTCAAAATCGCAGCGGCGGAGCGCGCGTTGCCCCTTGCCACGGGGATCTTCCGCATTTTTCCGGCGCGGGTGATTGCTTCCTACCGTTTCACTCCTACAATGGGCAGGCGAGCATCCGGGATTTCCGGAGGCGACACGCGTGCCTGGCGCGCGGAAGAAATTGATGCGCGGCTCGGCTTAAACCGTTAGCGGCGCCGCCAGGATGCAGGTATTTCGCGCGCACGACGATTCGACGGAGGTGGTTTTTCAAGCGATATTACCCGCAAGCAAAGGTGGCATACCATGGCAAAATCATGCCTCGTCAGTGCGATGCTTCTGGCCTGTCCTGTCCTTCTCGTTACCCTTTGGGTCTCGCCTCAGGCGTACGCGGGCGTTCCCGAGCTACGCGTTTCGGCGTCGTGGCCGGAGCAGTCCCTTGAAAACAATCTCATCCACAAGACCCGCGTCCCCCGCGGTGGTGTGATCGAGATAACCGCGGTTTACGATCCAAAGGGCACCTTTCCCCCACCGCCGCCGCGCGGGTATCGCATTTCGCCGCCGGCCCGGATGAGCCTGGCAACGCCCGAGAGGCTCATCCCTGCGAAGGTCTTTGTCGACGGCGCAGAGCTCCCGAGCGCCGATGAGACGGTGGCGATTTCCGACATCACCCGGCCTCTCGAGGTGCGCTGGCAATTCCAGCTTCCCTGGGACAGAAGCGAGGTCCAGGAGGAGTACACCTTTGGCGTGACGGTCGGCCTCGGCCGCGTCTTCGGCTCGCTTGCGCAGTCGGTCACGGTCGAGCAGGGTGTAAGCTGCTACGACACCACCATGATCGACAGCCTCAATCGCCTCGCCGCCTCACCGTACGTCACCATGGAGACAATCGGTACCACCCCGCTCGGCAGGGACATGTACATGCTGCGCGTAACCGACCCGAGCGTTGACGATGCCGGCAAAAAGCCGTTTGTGATGGTGGGCCCCTGGCACGGTGACGAATCCGCGGGAGTGGAGTCGACGCAGGATTTCGTTGAACTGCTTATCAGTGATCCGGAGTACAGTCACTACCTCCAGAAGACTGTCGTCTACATGGTGCCCGACCTCAACCCCGACGGCCGCTCGCTCGGCATGCGCACACCCGTCAGCGGCATCGACATCAACTACGCTTTCAGGGAAGACGGCACGGAAAAGGAGGGCGTCGTCTTCGTGGAAGCTATGAGCCGGATCCGCGACGAGCTCGACGGCGGGATCGTGATGTTTACCCATCAGTGGGGGCGCGTGTACTGCCTGGTCTCTCATGATCCGGTCACCCCTTTTGATTATTCGGCAACGATAGCGCGAAACGCGGCGCTTGCCCTCTCCAACGCAATGGACATGTATTGCCGCTTCAGTTCGACGGTGGCAAAACGCCCAGACCCGCAGCACCCGCGAGCCTGGGTCCACACCAATCTCGACCTGCCCGTGATTCTGACGGAAAGCGGCCTGAAGAGCTGGACGCTCGTTGGCCTCGAGCCTGCCATCATAAATGAGATGATCGTCTACCGGACGATCCTCGACACGCTCACCGGCGCCGGCGACGTCAAGCCCAAGGCGCGTCCCCCGGTCAACGTGACCTTCAGCGAGGATCGCAACCTCAAGGTTTACAAGGTCGACAGCCCCCCCACGATAGACGGCAGGCTCGACGACGATTGCTGGGTCGACGCATCGTCGGTGCCGGTCACGAGGCTGACGGGAGAGGGGCGCGGGCAGTCCGGCGATACGAAGCTCTATGCCTGCTATGACGATGAATACCTGTACCTGGCGATAACGGCCTCCGACCTGCAGCCCGCCAGCATCACGGGATATGACCGCCTGGCGAGGCTCTGGAGCGAGGACAGCTGCGAGATATTCCTCGACACTAACCTCAACCAGTGGAGCTATTTTCACGTGATGGCCAATGCAAGCGGCGGCTTTGCCGACACCTTTTACGTGGCGCCGAAGATCGGGGACAACGGCCTCTTCGAGATAAGAGGCTACAAGACGGCCGGGTCGGCAGCCGACGGTGTCATCGAAATGGCCATACCCTTTGCGGCCCTTACCGGCACGCCTGACTCCCCCGATGCGCCGCTGTCGCTGCCCATCGAAGCGGGCACCGTGTGGGGGTTCAATGTCGTCAGAATCGGCGGCCGGACCTCTTCCGGCGGGTCGATCCCGGCGACTACCTGGGCCGAGGTCGCCGACGGCCACCATCCCTGGGACTATAACGCGATCACGTTCATGGGGCCGAGGGAGTAAGCCTACCGCGCGGCGCTCGCGAAAGCGCATCAGCGGAAGCGATGAACCGCCCCTGCAACAGCGGCGACGCCGCGTACACGCGATCTACACGTACGCCTCTTCGTCGGCCCAGTCTCCTGCGCTTACCTCAAGCTGGTCGGTGGCTCGTTCGACGCGTATGACGCCGGTCGTGCCGCCGTAGGGGAGGTTGGGGTCGACTGGCGTATTTGTGCGCCACGAACCGCAGGTGAAGTCCGGCACATCAATCGACGACGAGCGGTTCGCGACCGACCACTCGCTCAAGGGCCCGATCACGCTCCATAGGGCGGCATCGTAGACGTCCTGGTCAAGGGGCGTGCCGTTTCGCAGGCAGTCGATCAGGCGCCAGTCCATCATGAAGTCCATCCCTCCGTGGCCGCCGATGGTGCGCGCCATCTCGCCGACGCGCTTTACGATCTCGGGTGTGTACTTCTCCTCGATCTCCTTCATCTTTTCGTCATCTACCCATCGGTGTCCCATTGAAATGCGCCCCGGCAGCGGGTATTTCTGTGCGCAGGCTTTAGTGCCGCTCACGAGGTGCAGGCGTGAATAGGGGCGCGGGCTTGTGACATCATGCTGGATGAGGATGGTTCTGCCGAGGGTGGTTTTGACGATGCTTGTATTCATATTGCCGCGAAACTGCCGTCCCACGAAGGGCGCGAAAAACGGATCCTCTGCTGCAAGCGCCGCGACCTCGTCTGCCATCTGGAAATCCGCCGACTGCATGGATGTCAGATACTCCATCCTGTCGCCCCTGTTGATATTCATGATTTCGCAGACGGGGCCGAGGCCGTGGGTGGGGTAGAGATTTCCATTCCTGGTGGAGTTTTCGTGGAGTCGCCACATGTCGGCGTAGCCGGTCTTTCGTGTCTTGAGTTCGCGCAGGTCGTGGATGTAGGCGCCTTCGCAGTGGACGATCTCCCCGAAGTAGCCCTCTCGGGCCATGTTGAGCGTGAGGAGCTCGAAAAAGCCATAACAGCAGTTTTCAAGCTGCATGCAATGCTTGCGCGTGCGCTCGGAAGTCTCGACAAGTTGCCAGCACTCCTCAACGGTCACGGCCGCGGGCAGCTCGACAGCTACGTGTTTGCCGCATTCCATGGCATAGACCGACATGGGGGCGTGAAGGTCCCACGGTGTGATGATGTAGACCAGATCAATATCTGGTGATTCGACAAGCTCCCTCCAGGCATCCTCGCTGCCCGTGTACTCTCGGGCCGGCGGGCGCCCGGCGGCCTCGAGGATCCCGCGCGTGCGGGTGAAGCGGTCGTATTTGTCGCAGGTGGCGACGATCTCGACGCCCTCGATGCTTGTCAGGCGCCGCACGAAGCCCGGGCCGCGCATGCCGAGACCGATTACGCCTACGCGCACCGTCGGCAGCGGCGCCGCCGAGTAGCCGCTCATATTAAATCGCTGCGTGCGGGTGGCGGCGACGGCTTGCTCTATGTGAGGCATGGC
>SLPQ01000119.1 GCA_007131925.1 Candidatus Brocadiia bacterium
CAGTTCCTTCTCGGCGCCCGGCTCGAGGTCCAGCTCCCAGACGACCTTAGAGCGCAGGATGACGCCGAAAGAAGCGCGCCCGGCGGCGAAATTGTCAATTGCAGTGGCTCCTGCGGCCTCACAGGGGCAGGAACAAGCTGGGGCGATACGCCGAAAAGGCACCCAGGTGTGAATAGTTGTTGATAAATATGCCATGGTTATAGAATGAACGAAATGGATATGCGGGATACGTTGCGGAGGCGCCTTGAAGAGCGCGCCACGACCAGGCCCGTTAAAGCGACCTGATAAGGCCTGGCAGGCGCGCTGGAAAGGAGTAGGAGCCATGAAGTGGAAGGCATTTGTGTTGACAATGATTCTGCTGGTAGTTGGGTCGTGCGCAACGGGAATCGCCAGTGAGTCGGAGTCGGCAAGGGACGAGTCGGAGGAACCGGCCGCAATCGCGACCTATGCGTGGGAGAGCCGCCACACAGACGTGACCGGGCACATCACTCTGTATGCGGACGGTACGTTTAAGTGCGATTCGGGCTACCTGGTGAAGTATGCAGACTTCCGTGCAACGAGTCCGCGTGACAAGGCCGATCGGCCGTATCCGTGGAGGGTCGAAGGGGCCGGCATTCGCCTGACATTTCATTTTCCTGGATTCGGCGAGTGGTGGTTTCAAGCGGTAGGGAGGTCTCTTCTTGTTGGCCGCTACATCGGGCGCAACCCGGACGGCGAAGGACACACGGCCGTCCTCCGGCCACTAAATGAAGACGAACATCGGGGCTTTCTGCGCTTTCTCGCGGGTCTGCCGACTCGACCGGCCACAGCACCAGATGCCGAGAAGCCACAGCAAGAGGACGCCGCAAAGGTCGAGGAGCGGATCGAGAGATTGGAGGCCAAGGTGGCGGCTCTGAAAGAAGCGATCTCGACGCGACGGGTAAACGTGGTGGACGCCGAAGGACGCGTCCGTGCCGTCCTTGAAGCAACAGAGCGCGGGCCGAGGTTTAGGATGTTCGACGAAACGGCCATGGAGCGTTTCTCTCTTGACGTGACGGAGTTCGGGCCGGTGCTTCGGATGCGCGGTGAAAGGAACGAGCTCCGCGCCCACCTGACTGTGACGGAGTACGGGACGATCTTTAGGATGCGCGACGAAAAGGGCGAGCTGCGCGCATCTCCGCGCATGAGAGACGAGGGGCCAGGGCTTTGGATGCACGACGAAAAGCGCGACCTGCGCGTCGCTTTGGGCATTGTGGAGGGTCGGCCGAGGCTTTCGATCCTCGATGAAAAAGGCGAGGTGCGCTGCGCAATCGGCGCAAGCAACATTGCCACTGATGATGGGCGAAGAATCATGTATCCCGAGTCCTCGATCTTGCTCTTTGATGCCGATGGCGGGGTTGTCTGGGAAGCGCCTTAGGCGCCGGCAGGCGCGCTGGCCATGTTGGATGCCGGGACGGGGCTTTGGATGTTCGACGAAAAGGGCACGCCGCGCGCCTGTCTGGACGTGACGAAGGACGGGCCGGGGCTTGGGATGCACGACGAAATGGGCAGGCCCGTCTACAGCGCCCCTTAGGCCAGCCTGCTGATGGTGGCAAGGAATAGTAAGTAATGCCACGGGACGAAAACAGGCCCCTCCAGCTCGTCTGTGCATTAAGGGGCGCGGTCGAGCCCTGCCGCTACGGTGGTGCCGCCGCAGGGCAAGAGCTCCTGAGATCGCAGCACGCAGGCACGTGTGCCCTGCAGAAAAGGGAAGCAGTGGAGAACTGAACGCAAACCCTTACTGGCTGAGACTGCCGCTCGAGCGCGCGACGCTGCGTCCTTCGAGCGCGGCGAGAAGCTTTCGCCGCTGGTTGCCGCCGAAGACCTCGCTGGCCTGAGGATCGCTGAATACCACCAGCGCCTCGCCGGCCTCCGGATAGTCCCGCACGATCTGGACCCGGCTGAGGTTGATAAAGGTATTGCCTATCCTGATAAAATCTCCGGTCACCGCATCTCCTCCCGGGTCCTTTCATCTCCGCCGCACAGGCGTTTTCACCAGTCTTAGACAGCCGGGCCGCACCGGGCGTTCCTGCCGGCAGGCAGATATCCGTTGAGCGGGGGTGCGATTTTTACAGGGCTCGCGAGCTTGTAAAGAATGCGCCTTTCAGGTATGATAATCAGTTTGCCAAGTGTGCGGAATTCCTTAGACACCACCGGAGTATCACGCTGTAATGGCGAGAAAACAGATAAGGGTGCGAGGCGCCCGCGAGCACAATCTGAAAAACGTGAACATCGACATACCCCGCGACAGGCTCGTGGTTGTAACTGGCCTGTCGGGCTCGGGAAAGTCGTCGCTGGCCTTCGACACTATATACGCGGAGGGTCAGCGCCGCTACGTGGAGAGCCTCTCGGCATATGCACGGCAGTTTCTCGAGCAGATGCAAAAGCCTGACGTCGAGTACATCGAGGGCCTGCCGCCGACGATCTCCATAGAACAGCGCAGCGGTGTGGCATCCCCTCGTTCGACGGTCGCCACCACGACCGAGATATACGACTATCTCAGGCTCCTGTACGCCCGGGTGGGCAGGCCTTACTGCTACATCTGCGGAAAGGCCGTCTCACAGCAGTCGCCGCAGCAGGTTGTTGACGACGTCCTGTCACGCAACGAGCTGGGTACCAGGATCATGGTGCTCGCTCCGGTCGTGCGCGGGCGAAAGGGGGAGCACGCGGAGGTGCTCTCGGCGTTGAAGCGCGAGGGCTTCGTGCGGATCAGGCTGGATGGCGAGGTCCAGGACCTTTCAGCGGTCAAGTCGCTCGACAAGCGCAGAAAGCACACAATCGAGGCCGTAGTCGACCGTCTCATTGTCAAAAAAGAGATAAAATCACGCATGTCCGACTCGATCGAGCTCGCGCTGGAGATGGGTGGCGGCATCGCCATCGTTTCCACCGGGACCGACTCGGCCTGGCGCGACAAGGTCTACAGCGAGCTCTATGCGTGCCCGGACTGCATGGTGGCGATCGAGGAGCTCTCGCCGCGGATGTTTTCGTTTAACAGCCCCTACGGCGCCTGCGCCACCTGCGACGGGCTGGGCACGCGGCTTGAGTTTGACCCGGAGCTTATAGTGCCCGACGAGACGCTCACGCTTCGCGAGGGTGCTATCGAGGCATGGCGGCGCGGCGGCAAGCGCATGGCCATCTGGTACAACCGCATCCTGCGGCGATTTGCGCGCGACTTCGGCGCCGACCTCAAGGTCCCATTCAAGGATCTCGACAATGACCTGAAACACATTCTCATTAACGGCACGGATGAAAAGCGCCGCAAGAAATACGGCGCGAAGTTCGAGGGGGCAATCCCGAACCTGACTCGCCGTTTCAACAATACCGAGAGTGAGTTCGTCAAGTCGCGCCTGCACGGCTACATGAGCGAGCTGCCTTGCCCCGACTGCCACGGTGCGCGTCTCAGGCCGGAGGCGCGTTCAGTGAAGGTCGGCGGCAAACCGATAAACGAGGTCACCTCGATGTCGATCGAGGCGGCGCATGATTTCTTCGCGACGCTGCGGCTCTCACGCGAGCGCGCGGTGATAGCGCGGCAGATATTAAAGGAGATAAGGGAACGACTCACTTTCATGAGGGACGTAGGGATAGGCTACCTCACGCTCGATCGCACCAGCGCTACGCTTGCCGGCGGCGAGGCGCAGCGCATCCGCCTCGCCACGCAGGTGGGAAGTGGCCTCGTCGGCGTGTGCTATGTGCTCGACGAGCCCTCTATCGGTCTGCACCAGCGCGACAACCGACGCCTGCTCAATACCCTCGAACGCTTGAGAGACAGCGGAAACTCCGTCATAGTCGTAGAGCACGACGAGGAGACTATCCGCAGCGCGGACCATGTAATAGACCTCGGGCCGGGGGCGGGAGTCCATGGCGGGGAAGTGGTGGTCGCCGGGACGGTAGCCGATGTCGAAAGGGAAACCAGAAGCCTGACAGGCATGTACCTTTCCGGCGCCATGCGCATAGATGTGCCCGATACGCGTCGTGCTTATTCGCTATCTCGCGCCATCGAGGTACGCAAGGCCGCCGGAAACAACCTCAAAAACATCAGCGTGAAGTTTCCTCTCGGCGTGTTTATATGTGTGACCGGCGTTTCGGGCTCCGGGAAGAGCACTCTCGTGTCGGACATCCTTTTCAAGGCGCTGCGCCGCAGGCTCCACCACAGCAAGGACAAGCCCGGAGCGCACGCCGGCATCTCCGGCTCCGACAAGCTCGAACGCGTCATCGAGATAGACCAGTCACCCATAGGACGCACACCCCGCTCAAACCCGGCCACCTACACAAACGTCTTCGACCACATCCGCAGGCTGTATGCAATGACCAAGGAGGCAAAGATCCGCGGCTACAAGCCGGGCCGCTTCTCCTTTAACGTAAAGGGCGGGCGCTGCGAGGCCTGCCAGGGACAGGGTGTCAAGAAAATCGAGATGCACTTTCTGCCCGATGTCTTTGTCACGTGCCAGGAGTGCAAGGGTATGCGCTACAGCGGCGAGACACTCCAGGTGCGCTACAGAGGAAAATCGATAGCCGACGTCCTGGAGATGACCGCATCAAGCGCACTGGATTTCTTTTCGAACTTCCCGAAGATAAAGGAAATCCTCAAGACCCTCGTCGATGTGGGGCTCGGGTACATGCCGCTCGGACAGCCCTCGACCACCCTCTCGGGTGGCGAAGCCCAGCGGGTCAAGCTCAGCGAGCAGCTCTCCAGGCAGTCTGTGGGTCAGACGCTTTACATCCTCGACGAGCCGACAACGGGCCTGCATTTCGATGACATCCGAAAGCTCCTCCACGTACTCGACCGTCTCGTGGACCGTGGAAACACCGTAGTGGTCATCGAGCACAACATGGACGTCATCAAATGTGCCGACTATATAATCGACCTCGGCCCCGAGGGGGGCGAGGCCGGTGGCCGGGTCGTCGCGGCCGGCCCCCCGGAGGTAGTGGCCGGGTGCGCCCAAAGCCATACCGGCGCTTACCTTGCCCGCCACCTCGATGAGGCGCGCGTCGCCACCGGCTGAAATCGCTTGAAAGCACACGCCCGGCGCGGTAAAATACTCCGCCTGTGTTTGTGATGCGATAAAAGGCAGGAGAATCCCCTATGTCCATGAAGTGCGATGTCTGCGGCAAGGCGCCATCCTTCGGTAAATCGATCGTCCGCAGGGGCCTGGCCAAAAAGAAAGGGGGCGTCGGCCAGAAAGTCACCGGCATCACCGCCCGCACCTTCAAGCCGAATATCCAGAAGGTGCGCGTACGTCAGGGCGGCGGCGTCGCAAGGATGCGCGTGTGCGCCAAGTGCATCAAGAGCGGCAGGATCGTCAAGGTCTGAGGGAAGGGGTGCGAGAGTGGCGGGAGAGCGCGCCGGCATAGACGTTGGGACAGTACGCTACGTCGCGGGGCTCTGCCGACTTGAGCTGACCGGGGACGAGGAGGAGCTTTTCGCCGCCCAGCTCAGCGACATATTAAACTACATAGACAAGCTCAACGAGCTCGACACCTCTGAGGTGGAGCCGCTCGCGCAGGCCATCGAGATCCCGAACGTCTTTCGCGATGACGCACCTCGCGGGTCGCTTGAGGTTAGTGAAGCCCTTGCAAACGCACCCGAGAAGACCGGCGGTTTCTACAAGGTCCCTGCCGTACTCGAAGGATAAGGCCCATGGCAGAAGAAGTCGCCTCCGCCACGGCCGTTGAAATCGCACGGATGGTCGCCGGCGGATCCATTTCAGCGCGCGAGGTCGCCCTCACCTTCCTCGATCGCATAGAGAAGGTCAACTCGAGCACCAACGCCTTCCTCCACGTAAACCAGGACTGGAGCCTCAGCTGTGCCGACCTGATAGATCAGAAAATCGCCCGCGGCGAAAACCCCGGCCCCCTCGCCGGCGTGCCTATAGCCATCAAGGACGCCCTCTGCATCGAGGGAGCTCCCACGACTTGCGGCTCACGGATACTTGAAGACTACCGCCCCCCCTACACCGCCACAGTTGTACGCCGGGTGCTGGAGGCAGGCGCTGTGCCCATCGGCAAGACAAATATGGATGAGTTTGCCATGGGCTCATCGAATGAGAGCTCCGGTTTTCGCAAGTGTTTCAATCCCTGGGACCTGTCACGTGCGCCCGGCGGCTCAAGCGGCGGCTCCGCCGTGGCCGTCGCGGCAGGCATGGCTCCCGTGGCGCTCGGCAGCGACACGGGCGGAAGTATCCGTCAGCCCGCGGCCTTCTGCGGTGTTACCGGCATGAAGCCGACCTGGGGGCGCGTGAGCCGTTATGGCCTGGGCGCCTTCGCATCGAGCCTTGATCAGGTGGGCCCTCTCTCGAGGACGGTGGAAGACTCTGCGCTTCTTCTGAGTGTGATCGCGGGACACGATGAGCGTGATTCGACAAGCCTGCCGGACCCGGTCGATGATTACCGGTCGGCGCTCGGCTCGATAAAGGGTCTGAGAGTCGGTGTACCTGCGGAGTATTTCGGCGAGGGGCTCGACGGCGAGGTAGCAGCGGCGGTGCGCGCGGCCATCGCGACGCTGGAAGAGATGGGCGCGAGCCTCGTGGAGGTCAGCCTGCCGCACCTGCCCTATGCGGTTGCGGCCTACTGCATCGTATCAATGGCCGAGTCGTCCTCCAATCTCGCCCGCTATGACGGCGTCCACTACGGGGCGCGCAAAGGGGGGACACGAGGCATCGATGAGCTTTACGCAGGCACGCGTGCACAGCTCCTGGGGCGGGAGGTCAAGCGTCGCATCATGCTGGGCACATTCGTTCTTTCCAGCGGCTACTATGACGCGTACTATCTCAAAGGGCTCAAAGCCAGACGGCTGATAAGGCGGGATTTCGAGGAGGCGTTTGAGAAGGTGGACGTTATTGCAGGTCCTACCACCCCCACTGCCGCCTTCAGGATCGGCGAAAAGATCAACGACCCGCTGGCAATGTACCTCTCCGACATTTTTACCATCAGCGCGCCTCTGGCCGGCATCCCTGCGATCTCGGTTCCCTGCGGCTTCACCTCTGAGCGACTGCCCGTGGGATTTCAGATAATGGGCCGGCTGCTCGATGAGAAGACGGTACTCTCGGCGGCCGCTGCGTTTCAAGGTGCGACCGATTTCCATGAGGCCGCCTGCCCCCTGTAAGGGAGAAAGGACCGGTTTGGATGAAATGCGCATATCATGATGACAGGGAAGCTGTGGCGGTCTGCGTGTCTTGCGGAGCGGGGCTTTGCCCGGACTGTCGCACCCGTGAGGGTGGCAAGTACTATTGCGACGAATGTGCAAAGACCCACGAGCCGATCCGCGTCTGGCCGGAAAGAGCCGGAGGGGGGCTCAATGTCTGGAGCGTATGCGCATGGGTTTTGGCCATGGTGGGGCTGTGGCCGGGCCTTGAGTTTCTGGCGATCGCGGGTCTTGTGCTCGGCTTTGTGGCGCTTGGCGACATAAAGGCGCGCGGATATACTCAGACCGGGCGAGCGTATGCGATTGCAGCTGTTGTGATTGCCCTGACAGGTCTTGTCGTGAAGTTCGGCCTGATGTTTTACTCCCTGTATGATGTCTTTCAGATGAGCCCCTGGCTAAACCCCTTCAGGTACGTACAGTGAAGAGATGCCGGTAGAAGATTATGACATTGTTATCGGACTGGAGTCGCATGCCCGTCTCTTGACCGAGACGAAGATGTTTTGCGGCTGCCTGACGCGCTTCGGCGCTGAGCCCAACAGCCAGACCTGCCCGGTCTGCATCGGCATGCCGGGGGTGCTGCCCGTTACGAACCGCAAGGCGGTGATGCTGGGACTTCGCGCGGCACTGGCGTTCCGGTGCGAGATACCAGCGCGGATGCGCTTCGACCGCAAAAACTACTACTACCCCGACATTCCCAAAAATTACCAGGTCTCGCAGAACTACAGTCCCGTAGGAGCTGGCGGCTTCGTGGAGATAGAGGCCGACGGTGTGCGGAAAAGAATAGGTCTCGACAATATCCACCTCGAGGAGGATGCCGGCAGGCTGATGCATCCGGAAGGCTCAGGGGCTGACTACTCCACAGTGGACCTGAACCGAGCCGGTACGCCGCTTCTGGAGATCGTCACGAGGCCCGACATGTCAAGCCTCACAGAGGTGGAGGCATACATGGAGACACTTCGGCGCACGCTCGAGGCGCTGGAGATATCCGACTGCAGGATGGAGGAGGGCAGCCTGCGCTTTGAGGCCAGCATATCCTTAAAGCCCCTCGGCTCGACGACCCTCGGAAAGCGCGTCGAGATAAAGAACCTCAACTCCACCCGTGCCGTGCTGAACTGCCTCGAATATGAGATCCGCCGCCAGGCTGCCGCCCTTGATGCAGGCGAGCCCCTCACACAGGAGACGCGCCTCTACAACGAGACCACCGGCCGAAGTGAGCGAATGCGCTCCAAGGAGGAGGCTCACGATTACCGGTATTTCCCCGAGCCGGATCTCGGTCCGATCGTAGTGCTCGATGAGTGGCTCGACAGGATAAGATCGGAGATGCCAGAGCTGCCAAACCTGCGCAAGTGGCGTTTCCAGGAGGCTTACTCGCTGCCGGCCTACGACGCGGGCGTCCTTACACAAAAGCGCTCCATCGCCGATTATTTCGAGGAGACAATTGCGGCCGCTGAGGCCATGGGCGCCGAGGCGGCCGACCTGGCCAAGCAGGTTTCAAACTGGCTGATGGGACCCATCCTGCGCGAGGTAAATGAGCGACGCGTCGATATTGCCGGACTGAATATACCCCCGGCGCACCTTGCCGAGCTTGTCGGACTTATACAAAAGGGCACCATTTCCAAAAACATCGCACAGGACCTGGTGCCTATTATGATCGAAACGGGCGATCCCCCCGAAACCATCGCCAGCCGCCGGGGTATGATACAGATCAGTGACGCTTACGCCGTCGAGAAACTCGTCTCAGACGTCCTGGAAGCTCACGGCAAGCAGGTTGCCGAATACAAGGACGGGAAAAAGGCGGTTTTGGGATTTCTCATGGGACAGGTCATGCGCCAGGCTAAGGGCAAGGCCAACCCGCAGGTAGTGCGTGAAATACTCACCCGCACCCTCCAATCCTGAAACCCTCTGTGCAGCGGCCCCGCACGGATCTGTCTGGGAGTGAGGATACCTCCAATGAAAGCACTTGTCTTCGAAGGGGGCAGGCTGGCTCTCGATGCCAACCGAAAGCGCCCCGAAAGGCCGCCCGGCGAGGCCCTCATCAGGATAAATGTCGCCGGCATCTGCAACACCGACATCGAAATCACCAAGGGTTACATGAACTTCCAGGGAGTACCCGGGCATGAGTTTGCAGGCGTCGTCGAAGAAGCGGATACACCGGAACTTCTCAACAAGCGCGTAGTTGGCGAGATAAACTGCCCCTGCGGCACGTGCGAGCTGTGCCGCGAGGGCCTCGGACGGCACTGCCCGCAGCGCACAGTGCTCGGCATAGTTGGTCGCGACGGCGTCTTTGCCGAGTACGCTACCCTGCCCGAGGCAAACCTTCACATCATACCTGATGAGATGGAAGATGACGTGGCTGTCTTTGCCGAGCCTGTAGCGGCGGCGTTCGCCATACTCGAACAGGTGACCACCACTAAGGATGACCGATGCCTCGTCCTTGGAGATGGCAAGCTCGGCCTCATCATAGCCCAGGTACTGAATCGCCGCTGTCGCGTGACGCTTCTGGGCCGCAGTGTCAGGAAGCTCTCCCTGGCCGGGCAGCTCGGCATCGACGCTGTCGTAGCGGGCGCTCACAAAGAGCGTGACTATGACATCGTGGTGGACGCTACAGGCAGCAGGAGCGGCTTTGAGGCAGCGCTGTCTCTGGTGAAGCCGAGGGGGACTGTCGTTCTCAAGACCA
>SLPQ01000253.1 GCA_007131925.1 Candidatus Brocadiia bacterium
AAAAGATACGCGCGATTTTACCCAGGCGATGCGCCGGTGTCAAAGTACACGACTTGTTGACAGAGACCGCTGACATTCATATAGTCTTTCGTGTGCCGGCCTGACTCCCACCGGTCAAGACTGTGCAGCCTGCGGCTTTTTGCCGGCCATGCGCTTTTGGCAGCCGGGGCGGTCCAGGTCTACGCCTGGGCGGGGTGTGTGTATAGTGCAGTGCCGGCTCTGAGGCGGCCTGAAGCTTCCATGTGTGCTGCGCAGGACAGGGCCGGCTGACATTTTACCCTGCCGCCTGTACGAGCATAAACGCCAAGGCGCTTTTGTGAATAACGAGGAGAGAAGATGCGCTCGGTAGACCTTGAAAACATATCGAAATATATCGAGGTGCCCGACAACGCCCGCACCCTGCTCGAACAGTGTGAGAGACAGACGATAATCAATCTGAACGTACGGGTTTCAGGGGAGAGGCTGCTCGCGGCAAAGTGCTTTGTCGTCTATCACAACACCGCGCGCGGTCCGGCGAAAGGCGGTATTCGCCTCTCGCCGCGAGTGACTCTCGAAGAGACCGTGGACCTTGCCGAGCGCATGACCTGGAAGACCGCGCTTGTGAAGCTGCCTTTCGGAGGGGGCAAGAGCGGCATCGCCATAGACCCGTCGACTATCAACACTTTTGAGCGGATCAATCTTTTTCATGAATTCGTGCACGTGAACGAATGCGCCCTCACGCACGGATCTTACATCCCGGCACCCGATCTCGGGTCAAATCCGCTCGATATGGCTGCGATCTACGGGCAGACCCACATGCTTGAATGTGTTACGGGTAAGCCGCCGCGTGTTGGCGGCCTGCCTGGACGCCTTGAGGCTACCGGGCGCGGCGTGGCGTACACCGCGCGCACGGCCATTGAGGCGTTGCTTGAAAGGCCCATCGAAGGCGCAACCGTAGCGGTACAGGGCTTTGGCAACGTCGGCTCGTGGGCGGCGCATTTTCTCTCAGCGTGGGGGGCACGAGTGGTGGCTCTCAGCCATGTGGGTGGAGGTGTATACGAGGCAGGCGGGCTTGACGTAGAGTCTCTGATCAGAGACTTCGCAAAGGCGAGCGACTTTTCCGGTGCGCCCGGAGACCTGATCACCAACGATGAGCTTATCGCGCTCGACGTTGACTGCCTGATACCGGCTGCGGTAGAGAATGTCATTACAGCAGAGACGGCAGCGACCGTGCGTGCGGCGCTGGTGGTCGAGGGGGCAAACGGCCCGACCACGCCGGATGGAGATGCATTCATGGCCGACAGAGGCATCTATGTCATTCCTGATATTCTGGCCAACTCCGGCGGCGTCATTGCAAGCTACATCGAGTGGCGCAAGGCCAAGTCGGGCAGCATCACCGGCAGGGACGAAGTCTTCGAGTCGATTGACAGCCTCATAGGAGCCACTTTTGACGAGATATCGGCTCTTGCGGCGGCCAGAAATCTCTCGCACCGCACCGCTGCTGAGATTGCCGCTGTGGAGGAGGTGGTGCAGGCAATGCGGGATCGTGGGTGGATATGACCTCATTGATTACACAGGACTGGAAAGGCAGGAAGCGGTAATGGCATTTACCAACACCCGTATCACCAGGACCATCGTCGAGTCGTACACGAAGAAGTTTCTCGACTCGGTCGAGAGCGATGTGCTGATAGCGGGCGCGGGGCCCGCCGGTCTCATGGCCTCATACCTTCTTGCAAAAAACGGCATGCGCGTAACAGTCGTCGAAAAGCGCCTTTCCCCGGGCGGCGGTATTTGGGGAGGCGGCATGATGATGAACGATATCGTCATACAGGACGATGCCCTTTCGCTGCTCGACGAGCTTGGCATCCCCAGCCGGGCGGCCGGGGACGGCATGCACGTGGTTGATGCGCTGGCATTCGCTTCGGGCCTGTGCTTTCGATCGATCGAGGCGGGGGCGCGAATTCTCAATGTCATTGTCGTCGAGGACGTAGCGGTGCGCGAGGGCCGCATGAGGGGTCTGGTGGTAAACCGTACTACAGCCTATGGCGTGCTTCATGTCGATCCGCTGGTTCTCGAAGCATCCTGCGTGATTGATGCAACCGGGCATGAGGCGGCCGTCGTCAGGGCGCTGCAAAAGCACGGCGCAAGGCTCATGACTCATACGGGCGAGCAGCTCGGCGAACAGGCCATGGATGCACCGGAGGGCGAGCGCTTTGTGGTGGAAAACACCGGTGAGGTGTATCCGGGTCTTTTGGTCGCGGGCATGTCGGTCGCGGCGGCATTTGGCGGGCCCAGGATGGGGCCGATATTCGGCGGGATGCTGCTTTCCGGCCGCAAAGTAGCTGCCCTTGCCTCCCAAATGGCCGCCGGCACGCGGCTATAGTGGAGGAGATCTGCACAATCCGGCGTGCATCACCTGCAGGAGGTATGCCATGACTGACCAAAACCCTCCCGGAATTGACTCATACGACGATGTCGAAATGTGGCGCTGCAGGCAGCTCGCAGGCCCGGTCACATTCAAGTACTGCCGAGTCATGAACGATGGGCTACCCTGCGAAAAACTTCTCGCCTGCTGGAGCGCCAGGATCGACCTCGTAGTGTACCTGTCGGCCAACTACTCCGCGGAAGATCTCCAGCGGGCATTTGGCGCCGTCGAAAAGGGGCGCATGACGCGTATCGTCGATACGATAAACAAGGTTCGCGACCGGGGGCGAAGATAGCCTGCCGGCGACATAGCACGTGCTGCACGTTAAGGGGAGTGCATTGGCCGAGGGCAGCGAGTTCTTAAGCTGGGCCGCTCTTTTTATCTTTGCCGCAGGGTTTGCCTCGTTTCTCGCGTTCGAAAAATACCGCCACTGGCTGGCGCTCATTACGGCGCTGGCGGTCGTTGGCGCCGGTCTCATGGAGCCGCTTGAAGCCTTTCTCGCGGTAAACTGGAAGATTATCATCATCTTTTTCACTACGCTGGTCGCCGCCGAGATCTTTATGCTTTCCGGTGCCGGCGCAGTCGCCGCTGAGCACATAATAGCCAGGTGCAAGCGGCCGGCGGTTGCCATAATCACACTTTGCGCCCTTACCGGCTTTCTCTCAATATTCGTCGAAAACGTCGCCTGCGTCCTCATCGCCGCGCCTATTGCCATTTCACTTGCCGAAAGGCTCAAAATACCCCCTCAGCCCGTACTTGTCGGCTGTGCACTCTCTTCAAACCTCCAGGGCTGCGCGCTGCTCGTTGGCGACCCGCCAAGCATGCTACTGGCGGCAGAGGCGCGCTTTGCCTTTGCCGACTTCATATGGTACAGCGGTCGGCCTTCGATCTTCTGGAGCGTCCAGCTGGGCGCGCTGGCGGGGCTGGGGGTGCTCTGGCTTGTATTCAGAAAATACAGAGGTGTCGCCGAGATCGAGCGCACGGCAAGGCTTACCGGGATGCTGCCGTCATGGTGTCTTGTCGGGGTGGTGGCCTCCCTTGCGATTGCTACGCAGATAGAGGCAGGCATCGGATGGGGCGCGCCGATCGGGACGACTTTTTTCGCCGTGATAGCCTTTGTATGGTATGTCCGCCTTGACAAAGACACTATGGAGGCGGACCTTTCCGCAGAGGACGCAATGGTCGCCCACCGCCTTCCGAGCGTGAGGGGGCTTGTAAGAGGGCTCGACTGGAAGACGACGTTATTTCTCATTGCAATATTTGTGCCTGTCGGCGCGCTGGCGGCATTTGGCTGGGTGGATCGGCTTGCGCTGCTGATTGCGGAGCTGGCCCAGGGCAGCCGCGCAGGTGTGTACCTGATTTTGATTGTTACGGCCGTAATAGCCAGCGCCTTCGTCGACAACGTGCCTTTCCTGCTGGTGATGCTGCCGGCGGTCTCCGGCATCGCTGTCGATCTCGGCATTACCTGGAATCCGGTATTTCTCTACTTTGGCCTGCTCCTGGGTGCCTCGGTCGGGGGAAACATTACGCCAGTCGGCGCTCAGGCAAATATCACAGCAGTGGGTTTTTTGCGAAAGCACAATGCTCCTGTTACACTGCAGGGCTACCTGAGGCTTTCGCTGCCATACACTCTGCTGGCGGTGGCCGTTTCCGCATTTTTTACGTATCTTACATTCGGGATAGTGCCACCGCAGTGAGCAGGGGTTGGATCGAGGAGCCGGCCCAGCGATGAGGCTTTTCAGGGGCGGCGCAATGTATAGGATAGTTTGACCTGCCGGATGCACCGGCAGCAGGAGAGAGGATCGGTAATCCAGGAGTGGTGCGGAATGAAGATCGGCATTATAGGATACGGCAGGCGTATGCGCGGGCTGACAAGGATGCTTCTGCGCTTCAATTCGGGCGCACATATTGCAGCCATTGCCGACCCGGGCTTTGAGCGCATTGAAAAAGAACTGGCCGACGCTGGCGCCTCGCCTCCTGATTGCCCCATATTCAAAGATGCCGACGTCATGCTCGACACTGCGAGCATAGACGCAGTCATGGTCGGCACTCGCTGCTCGCTCCATGCTGCCATGGCGGGCAAGGTCATGGAGCGGGGGCTGCCTCTTTATCTTGAAAAGCCGGTCGCCACAAATCCGAGCGACCTTAAGGCACTCGCTGATGCCGATAAGAGAAGTGATGGCAGGGTGGTTGTGAGCTTTCCGCTGCGCGTCTCGCCGCTGGTTACGCAGGCACGCCACATCATCGACTCGGGTACCATAGGCACCGTAGAGACGATAAACGCATGGTGCGATCCCCCATATTCGGGAGTGTATTACTACCGGTGGTACCGCGACGAAGAGGAGACGGGCGGCCTGTGGCTTCAGAAAGCGACGCACGACTTCGATTATATCACCACGATCGTGGGTGCGCCGGCCCGCCGGGTGGCGGCTATGACCACCAGGCGGGTCTTCACCGGCGATCGGGAGGCGGGACTGTACTGTGTGGACTGCGGCGAATGGGAGGAGTGCCTGGAGAGCCCCTTTCACATTTACTACTCGCGAGGAGAGACAGAGGGCGTGGTAGGCGATCCTGAGAGGCAGTGCATGTTTGCCAGGGACACCGGGAACGAGGACACGGGTCAGGCGCTTGTGGAGTTTGAAAATGGGGTCGTCGCCTCATATTCCCAGAACTTCATGGTCCGAAAGGGCGCCCGGCGCCGTGGCGCGCGTATCTATGGCTACAAAGGTACTATCGAATTTGACTGGTACAGAGATGAGCTGAAGGTATTCATGCACCACACGCCCAGGGTCGAGACTCATCGGTTTGAATCGAAGAGCCTTTCCCACGCGGGCGGCGACGATATACTTATCTGGAACTTCATCAAGGTGGCCAGGGGTGAAGGTGAGTCGCTCTCGCCCCTCTCTGCGGGGCTGGCAAGTGTCAACCTCTGCCTGGCCGCTCGCGAATCTGCCGAAACTGGGCGTTTCGTCGGCGTTGAGCCGGTCTGACTTGCCTGGAGCCAGTGTACAAACGTTATGCTGTATATACTTCACAAGCCTGTTGTGATACTTGGCGCGGCGCGCACCGCTCACGCCCTTCTGGGCGGGTCGCTTGAGCGCTACAGCGCGACCGCCCTGGGTGCATTCGCCATTAAGGGCGCGCTTGGGCGCGCCGGTATCGCCGCCGACACAGTCGACGAGTGCATCATGGGAAATGTAGTATCAGCGGGGCTCAAGCAGTCGCCGGCCAAGCAGGCCGCCGTGGCCGCCGGCATACCGCATGACCGACTCTTTAAGACCGTCAACACTGTCTGCGGCTCCGGCATGAGCGCCATACAGGATGCCTGCATGTCTCTTGGCGCCGGCATCTCCCGAATCGTCGTCGCAGGGGGTATGGAGTCACGCTCCAACGCCCCTTATTACCTCGGTCCCTTTGACGACGCCAAGGAGCGTCTGCCGGGAAAGGTGCGCGGGTTTGAGCTGAGAATAAAGAGCCCCGGCCGCGGCGCTTCGGTCAGTGAGTATGTTGAGTTTCTCAAGAAACTCAGGCTTTCTGGCATTCATGAGGCCAGCATTCATGATTCCCTCATGTGCCCCTTTGCGGATGGTCTTTCGATGAAGGACTATGCCGCCAAGTATGCCGAAGAGACAGGCATGTCCGTGGACGAGGTCAACTCTTCAGCTCGTCTTTCCTACAGCAAGGCCAGGGATGCCCAGGCCGCCGGCGATCTCGCGCGTGAGATTACACCCGCAGGCGATGTCGAGGAGGATGAGATAATCTCCCCGGAGCGCGAGGCGGACTACCGCGCCATCTCATACGGCTTTGTCACCGCATACAATGCGCCTCAGCTTGCCGACGGCGCCGCGGCGCTGGTGCTTGCATGCCAGGATACAGCAGAGAGGCTGGGCTTGAGGCCTTTAGCGAGGATAGTGGCCATCTCGCGTGTGGACACCGAGCCGGCCGCATTTGTCACAGCCCCTGTCGAGGTCGTGCGGATAGCCATGGAAGTGTCTCACAGGCCCGTTACAATAATCGAAGCAAACGAGTCCTTTGCCTTGCAGCAGCCGTTGCTGCGCGCTGCCTTTGGTGAAGTCGAGATGAATCCTTACGGTGGCGCGGTGGCGCTCGGCCATCCCGTGGGTGCCTCTGGAGCACGCGTGGTTGTCACGCTTGTAAATGCGATGCGTCAAAAGAGCCATGCGACGGGCGTCGCCACCATATGTTTCGGCTCAGGAGGTGCGATGGCGGCGCTTGTTGAGCGTGTGTGAATCTGAGACAGGAGCTCTGCCAGTAAGGCAAGACGAATGCTGGAGCCACCGTGAAGGCCTTCCCTTAGAGTACGCTGCGACCGCTGCATTTCAGAAACACCCTGTCAGTGCAGATGGTCTGACAGGATGTCATTTGTGACAATAGTTGCCGGAGGTGGAAGTTGACAGGCAGTGAGAAAATCGAGGCGGCCTTTTCGCAGGCCGGCTCAAGCGAAACGGCCGCGGTAATCTGTTTCGAAGCCATTTATTACCGTGACCATTGGGACGATCTTACCTCGTGCCCCTGGTGGTACGGCCAGTCGTACGACATCGAGCACCAGCTTGCATGGCGCCGAGACTGTATAGCAGAGACGCCGCAGGACTGGTTCAGGCTGCCCCTGTTTGTCCCTCGTGAAGACCGCGAGGCGACCTTCATCGAAGAGCGCGATGACGGCGTTTACAGGGTGGACAGTCGCAACGGTGAAGAGACACGCATGCGCAGGCCCGTTGTCGATGGCTGGTCGGGCAGACCAGGTGCGGCTACGGTGCCTCCGGCAAATCCGGCCTCGACTCCTGAGGAGGTCGATCGTGAGGTTCCGCTTGAAAAGGAGTTTTGCAGGCGGGAGTTTATCGAGAGCGGCCGCGGCGACCTGGCCACTGCAATGCTCGAGGAGTTTGAACATCTCTGTCCGATCATCCATCTTAATTCTCCATATTGGTGTACCTTTTCACTGTGGGGATATGAAGAGATGATGATGAAGTCTATTGTCGATCCGGAGCTTGTGGAATACGCTGCCGGGCGTTTCATGGCAAACCGCATCCAGCGCGTGCGCGAGGCTGCCGTTCATGGCGCGCGCATTGTCTGGTTCGACGAATGTCTGACGGATCAGCTTTCGCCGCAGCTTTTCAGCCGGCTGAGCGTGCCGTTTCTGCGTGCGCTTGTCGGCGAAGTTCGCCGGTGCGGTATGAAGAGCGTCTATTACTACTGCGGTGATCCTAACGACAGATGGGATGAGCTTTTTGCAGTCGGCGCAGACGCCCTTGCGCTTGAAGATGGCAAGAAGGGCTGGGATGTCGACATCGAGGAGGTGGCCGCCAGAGTCGATGGCCGCTTTACGATTATGGGCAACCTCGGAGCAAGGCGCCCCCTTGAGAGCGGCCCTGAGAGCGCCATCAGAAAGGAAGTCGCCCGGCAGATCGACGCTGGGCGCGCAAATGGAGGCCGCTTCGTGATGTCGGTTGGCAGCCCCGTTACAGCCGGTACGCCGGTCGAGCATGTCCGGCGATACTGTGAGATAACACATGAGCTATCCTCACAGTAAGCGACCCTTCTGACAGGGCGCATCGAGAGAGGCTGACTCAAGCCGGCCAAGGTAGATGTACAGCTGTTTGGCTGGCTGTCGGGAGCGCGACGGGCGAGCCGCCCATGCAACTAGTAAAGACGGGGAGAGTATCATGAAAGCAAGGGAGAAAATCGAAGCGGCATTTTCACCAGCCGGTTCAAGCGAGACGGGTGTTGTTTTGTGCTATGAGGGTATTTACTATCGCGACCACTGGGACCAGCTCACCACGTGCCCCTGGTGGTATGCCCTGTCAGGCGACATCGAGCACCAGCTTGCATGGCGGCGCGAATGTATCACGGCGACCCCTCAGGACTGGTTTCGCCTGCCCATGGCAGCGACCAGGCTGGAGCGTGAGGCAGTTACGATCGAAGAGCGCTCCGACGGCGTCTACAGAGTGGATGCGCGCACGGGTGATATCGAGCGCCTGCAGAGGCCGCTTAAGAGCGGCTGGGATGCAGCCGGGCGGATGTCGCCTCCACCTCCGGTCAAGCCTGCCGGGACTCCTCAGGAGGTCGATCGTGAGGTGCCGCTTAGAAAGGAGTTTGACGCACAAGAGTTTGCAGAAAGCGGGCGGGCGGACCTTGCTGCCCGGATGCGTGAGGAATTCAGCGACCTTTACCCGCTGGTGCACGCCACTTCGCCACTCTGGTGCACAAACAGGCTCTGGGGATTTGAGGATATGATGACGACAACGGCGCTCAATCCGGAGCTTGTAGCATATGCCGGCGAGCGTTACCTTGCCAACGGCATCCAGCAGGTACGTGAGGCTGCCGCACTGGGCGGGCGCGCCGTGTGGATCGAGGAATGCCTGACAGACTATATTTCCCCGAAGGCCTTCGCAGAGCTTAACATACCATTGCTTCGAGCCCTCATCGAAGAGATCCATCGCTGCGGCATGAAGAGTATCTACTATTACTGCGGGAACCCCGCCGACAGGTGGGACGAGCTATTTGAAGTCGGCGCTGATGTCCTGGCCCTTGAAGAGGCCAAAAAGGGCTGGCAGGTGGACATCGAAGATGTTGTCGCCAGGGCGGCAGGGCGCACGGCCGTCCTGGGCAACCTTGATGCACTGGTTCTTCTGGAGCAAGGCCCGGCGAGCGCCATCAAAAGAGAGATCCAACGACAGATCGATGCTGGACGTGCCAACGACGGCCGCTTCGTGATGTCCATCGGCAGCCCCGTAACTCCGGACACGCCGGTCGAGCACGTACGGCTTTACTGTGACATGACCCATGAGCTCGGCTCGTGATATATGACAGATCGCTCCGGCTGACGCTTTGCAGGCGCCAGCCCCCTGTACTCACCAATGCGGTGCCGCTTTACCGGCTGCGCGAGTGCACGCCGGCGGTCCAGCAGGCCAGGCAGCGAAAGCCAGAAAGGAAGACATGACAGGCAGGGAGAAAATAGAGGCCGCGTTTTCGCCGATCGGCTCAAGTAAGACGCCCGCGGTAATATGCTATGACGGCATTCACTATCGCGAGCACTGGGACGATCTGACAAACTGCCCGTGGTGGTATGCACAGTCTTACGACATCGAGCACCAGCTTGCATGGAGGAGGGACTGCATGGCGGCGACGCCGTTGGACTGGTTCAGGTTGCCCTTTTGTGAGGCACGCCATGTGCGCGAGGCGGCCTCCATTGAGAAGCGTGCGGACGGTATTTACAGGGTGAATGCTGACACAGGGCATGCCGAGCGCCTCTACAGGCCTAATGTCGGCGACTGGTCGCCCTCCCGCAGAGAGGCGGCGGCAGCGCGCAGGAAACCTGCCGAAAGTCTTGAACAGATCGAGCATGCCATCCCGATCGAAGAGGAGTTTGACGAA
>SLPQ01000098.1 GCA_007131925.1 Candidatus Brocadiia bacterium
CTTGCGCGGCAGGCCGTCAAGGGATGCCTCGGCCACGCGGCAGAGCTCGCGGACAGCATCACGCGCACTGTCCAGGCCAAACTGGCTTACAAAGGTCGTGCGGTTGGAATCCTTGTGCACATTCTTGCCGAGCTTCTCAGCAGAACCGATCACGTCGAGGATGTCGTCACGCACCTGAAAGGCCAGACCAAGGTTTTTCGCGTAATTTTCCAGTGCCTCCATCTCGAAGGCCCGTGCACGAGAGAGCAGCCCTCCCAGCCGCACGCAGGCGGTGAAAAGTGCGCCGGTCTTATGGCTGCAAATGTATTCGAGCGTTTCGAAATCCGCCTGCCGTCCGGCCACCTCGAGGTCCACCTCCTGGCCGCCGATCATGCCCTCGGGCCCGACATTTTCGGCAAGTGTCTTGACCGCGCCCGTCGCCGCGTCGGTCGGCAGGCCCACTTCGGCGCAGTTTTCGGCCACTAGACGGAAGGCCTCCACAAGCAGGGCATCTGCGGCAAGCACGGCCGCCGCTTCGCCAAAGACAAGGTGGGAGGCGGCCTGAGAGCGCCTGAGGGTGGCATTGTCCATAAATGGCAGATCGTCAAGGATTAGGCTGCATGTGTGCACGTACTCCACGGCACATGCGGCCTTCATGACATTTGCCGCACGCGTCCTTAGGGCCTCGGCCGTGGCGATTACAAGGATCGGACGCAGTCGTTTGCCGGGGGCCATCACGCTGTAGCGCATGGCCTCATATATGCGGGAGGCGGGGGTCTCTGTTCGTCGCGGCAGAGCATCGGCGAGCGCCTGCTCGACCAGCGGCTTCTTTTCAGCCATGTAATCCTTTAGCGCCTTTTCAATCATCGCCGACACCACCAGAGCCAAGCGCCTTTCGACAGGCTCGCCCACCTGCTGCCGCCTGCAGGAGCTCCACACGCGAGCTGCTGCAGAGCGCGCCCGTCATGCCTTCGACGAAGGGCAGGCAGAAGCCCTCACAGACCACCTGTCCACCCGCATCGAAAAGCGGACAGCAAAGGTGGTCAAATACAACACTCTGACCGACCCGCTCTACACGAATCTTCATCCCGGAAAACCTGCAGACGAGCCGCCATGCAAGCTGCACGTCGGCAGGCTCAGTGCCCAGGCGCAGGTCCCGCTTGAGCCGAGCGGCTGCGCGCTCGCCCGTCTCGCGAGCGGCATCTTTGAAGGCCTGCGCCGACAGGCCGGAGCTTCCGGCGGCCGCAGCTGCCGACAGGGCCACAAAGTCAGCCGTCATCTCGCGGCATGCCCGGGCCTTTACCCACCCGGGCGCCCATATCAAGAAAAGCCTGCCCAGCCAGCGCACCGCGCGCCTTTCTAAACCAGACTCTCGCCGTCCCTGTCGCCCGGCACATCATAACCGAAAAGCTTCAGGACAGTCGGGAAGAAATCCAACAGGTTCGGATCATCACGCCTGATCCTGTGGTTTGAGAAGAATATCCCCTTGGTGATCGAGGGCTCATAGGAGCAGTGGTCGCCGCTCCATTTTCTCTTGTTGATTTCAGCTATCGTCGGCTGAATCCCTCCCAGGGACGACTGCCATGAGCAGCGGTAGCCGGCGGCGTTCGCCACACGCAGATCGGGCATCTCTCTCGGATCGTAGCCACTATAGATGTCCTCGCGCCTGTAGACCTTGAAGACGGGCTTCTTGCCCGTATCTTCATGGACGCAGGCCTCGAGGCCCTCGATGATCCGCCGACAGAGCCGTTCGTACTCCTCGCCCGGCTCGACAGTGCCGTAGCGTTCCCGACCCTTGAGGTTTACATAGACGCCTCCGAGGCCGAGGGAATAGGCCTGTGTTTTTGAAAAATCCACGTTCGCCCAGAACTGCTGGGTTCCGAAGAGATCCTCGAGCTTCATCATGGGTGAGACCGCGCCGAGCGCGCTGCCGAGAAAACCGTTCTGGGCCAGCCAGGTGTTTATATTGAAGCCGTAAGCGAACGATTGGAATCCGTGGTCTGAGAGCACAAACAGCCACTTTCTCTCGTCAAGCGTCTTCATCACATCGCCTACGATGTCGTCCATCACGCGGTACGCATCGAGAATCACTCCGCCGTATTTTTGAGCCTTTGCCGGGTCGTAAAGCGGGTGCGACTCGTCGAGGTGATGCCAGAACATGTGCCCTATTCGATCGGTGAAGGAAAAGACATCGACCAGCAGCGGCTCGTCAGACTCCGCAAACTCCATCATCATCTCACGGTACTTGCCGACAAACTCGTAAACATCCTCCAGAAAGACCTCCTCGGGAATGACCTCTTCATTAAGCGCCCACGTGTCAGAGGCCCACCCGATGGTCTTGAAAGGGCCGTACCTGTCGTAGAGATCGCCCACGAAGGACTGCGGCGTCGAGATCCTCACCGGCCCCCTGCTTACGACCAGTGTCTTCGGGTGAAAGCTTATCGGCTGAAGGTAGAGCTTGACCTCCGGCGATATGTCCAGAAGGTAAAACTTCGCATAACCCTCGAACTTGACAAGGCTGTTGAACTCGAACGTGAAAGTGACAAACTCGCTCCACTCCCCCGGCCTGAGGGTGCCCTTCCACTCGGGCGTCTCTATCTCGAGGGCCTTTCCGTCCAGGTCCTTGAGCTTGAGCGGCACGTTTATCTCGTCCGGAGCGTTTTCGACAAGCTTCGGGCCGCCGAGGCTGACACTGTTTGACGGGCCGAAAACAACAGTCTCGGTCTCGCCGGTGGTCGGCCGAAAGTAGAGAGGCACGACCTTGCCTCCCATCTCGGTGTCGCCGGCAGAGGCGGCAGGCATCAGCTCGGTCGTATAGTAGGTGAAAGTCCCCATCGTCTTTCTGACGTCGGTGACACCCATCCCGGCGACAGCCCGCCCGTGTGAGAGGCGATCGGCGGGAAAGCGCGCGGGCACTCGAAAGGAGAGCGTGGGGATCGACCGCTCGTCGAGGTATTGCCAGAAGGTCTGCCCCCTGACGGCATTCTGGACTCCCGGCATCTTCGGCGGCATCAGCGCCCCGAGCCGGCCGCCGCCGGCCGCGGCCGCACCTCCCAGCAGGCCCGCGGCGGCAAGAGTGGCCGGTGAAAAGGTCGAAGCAATCTCTTCTGGATTCATGCGTCGCTTGATGACATTGTAAAAGGCTTTGACCGCAAGGCCGGCCAGTCCTCCGGCTACCAGGCCCCCCGCAGCCAGTACCATGGGATTCATCCCGCCGGCAAGAAGACGTGTGGGCATCTCATTTACCAGCGCCAGCTGCGGCAGCGGCTTGCCGCCAAGTGCCTCGTCGCCCTCGGGGTCGCGGCGGAGAAAATCAAAAAGCCCGGTCTTGCCGGGGTTGAGCCCCGTGGCAAAAGAGGCCCACGAGACTGGTGTCTGTGGCGGATTGGCAGTGCCGATGCGGGCATACGAGCCCTGCGCACGAAGCTTGGCAAGGTTCGGCAGGTGACGATCGTTCATCCACTTTTCGACCAAGGTCGGGATCGCCCCGTCAAAGCCGAGTATTATCACCTTCTTGGGAAAGGTGGCGCCATGGGCGGGCGCACGGCGCTTTGCAGCAAGCGCCGCGGCGGTCCCGGCGGTGCCCAGTTTGAGGAAATCTCTTCTATCCAGTGCCATGCAGTTGTCTCCGAGGGTGAGCTGACCTAAAGGCTTTTGCTCAATGCCATAACTGGAATTTACTGACATTTTACGTACGAAATATATGCCTGCAACGCAAATTCGAATTAGGCGTGCTTCTTGACATGGTCGGCTGATTGTCCATACAATTGCACCCCTGAGTGCACGAAGCCCCTGCAGGAGCCCCCAATGCACGATAGAAAAAACCTGGCCACCATCCTCTCGCTGGGTGTCATGCTGATGATATTGGCCGCGCTCACGCCCCTGCTTGGGATAGGGCGGCTTATCGATGAGGCGGGCGCCGCAGCTGCCTTCAGATGGAGGCGGCCCACACCTGTAAGCCAGCGCCTGACGCTTGTGGAGATCGATGATGTGTCGATAGACGCACTGGGTCCATGGCCGTGGGAAAAACGCACAATACTGAAGCTTTTCGAGGCGCCCTTGTACATCACCGAGATGACGGTAGCCGCTCTCTCGCCTGGCGACTTTCGCGGAAACTGGCAGGCGGGCGATGCATTTTACAGGGGCCTGGGCAATCTCGAAAGCGCCTCGGCAGCCTGTGAGTACACCATGCCGGGGGTGAGGCTGGACGTGCTGGAGCTTCTGCAGCAGCATCCGGCGGGCATGCAGAGTGCCGCACTTCGCGAGCGCGAGCTGCCGAGACAGCGTGCCGCGGCGCTGCGCGGTATCACAAGGCGCCTCCTGCGAGACGATCCAGAGGCAAGCCAGAAAGACCTCCTATCGCACGTTCTCGACCCTTACTGGGGCGATAGCATAGAGCTGGCGGAGATGGTTCGCTTCTGGCATGCACAGGTGGAGGGCGAGGCGCGTCTGGCCGTGCATGAGGCGCCGGAGGGTTTTTCAAGAGGCGATTTTGAGCAGCTGGCGCGTGTGGACGAGCTCTACCTGCCTCCCGCGTCAATGCTGGAAAGGCCCATGGGCTTTGCAGGGCTCACTTCCACCGAGCGACGAGAAAGACATGCGGCACACCAAAGACCCGGAAGCGTACCGGCGCTGGTCATGTACGACGGGCTCACTGTCGAGAGGCTCGCCTTTGCAGTAGCAGGCGCCATGCGCGGCCTCGGAGGCGCCCGCATGGACAAAACAAGGCTGACAGTACCTGTCGAGGAGGGCCCTGACTGGTCGGTGACACTCGACGGAAGGGGCTTTTTTCTGCCCAACTGGACAGGCAACGGGCAGACCCCATGGCAGGACGGCTTTTCACAAAGGCTCTCGGCCGCTACGGTGATCGAGGCGGCCAACGCCCGGAGCGCATCATGGGAGGCGTACAGTAGAGTTGAGAGAAAGCTCGGACTCGACGAGCTCATCGAGCTTATGGCCAGGTATGAAGATGCCGTCGAATCAGCCCACCCGGACGCCATCATAGACGCCGAGCGGGCCGTCCTCAGGAGCCAGCGCCGTATTATGAGAATCCTTGACGAGGGCAGAGACGAAGCCGCGCACATGAGCACCGAGGAGATAGAAGAACACAGAGCTATACTCTCCGAACTTGAGGATGAGCATGTAGGCCTTGTCAAAGGCATAGCAGTCTACCTGACCCAGGCGGGCAGGTCGACCATCGACAAGGTGGTACTTATAGCCCCTACCGCCGAGGAGTTCAAGACAATGCATAATCCGTGGGGCGAAGGGGTGCCGCCCGCAGCGGTCGAAGCGGCCATACTCAACTCGATCCTGACCGGAAAGACGATAAAGCCGGGCGGCTGGGTCCCGACGGTGGCTCTTATATCGGCTGCAGCTCTCGTGACGGCGCTGGCCGGACGCTTCGGCGCACTGCGTACGCTGCCGGCTGTACTGGCAGTCACTGCCGCCGCGGCTTACGGGTGGTTCTGGCTGTTTGACAGCCGGGGGGTGCTGGTCTCCTTGCGCCTGGTTGCGGCGATACCAGCAGGGTACATTGCAGGCGTGGCTGTTTTCCAGGCTCTAATAGCAGCTCCCACCAGAAGGATCAGGCGCATGCTCAGGGGGCACATAGAGCGCAGGCGAGTCTCGCGGCGCGCCGGCGATATAGAGTCGGTCGTCTTCAGGCGTATTGATGAGGCGGCGGTTTTGGCTGTGGAGATGGTGCCCGTCGGGGCGACGCCCCCTTTGAGCATCAGGCAGCGCTACAGCCGGAAGCTTTTCATGATGATGCGGGAAAACGGTGCGGTGCTTCTTGACTCGGCCGGCGAGGTCGAGGGGGCCTACGGCTGGCTAGATGAGGACAGTGACCCTGCCGAGATGGCTATATTTACAGGTCTTGCGGCGACTCGCAGGCTAAGGATGCTCGGCGCAAAGCTCGAAGCCGAGGGGGCGGGCTTTTTTGAGCTGCGCATGGGCATAGGCTGCGGCAGCGCAGAGCTTCGGCGCTCGATGCTCGGCATGCCGACCATTCAGAGTACAGGCGAGGCCTTTGAACGAGCGCGCATCGCGCTGGCCGGAGCCCGCAGATTCAAAGCGGCGATGGCCATCAGCTCATCCGACCGGACAAGCCTCGAGGACGCCTACGAGCTTGGGAAACTCGATCCGGCGGGCGAGTTCTGGAGGGTTATTGAGAGAAAGGGAGCAGCAACAGCGGCGGCTCTGGAGGTTCGCGACCTGTACGAGTCCGCGCTGAGAGCGGCAATGCGCGACGAGACCGACCACGCCGGGAAGCTTGCCCGCCAGGCCATGGAGATCAGCCCGGACGGTCCATCAGAGATGCTTGTCTACCGCATCGAACGAGGCGAAAGGATTGATGGAAAAATCACTCCCACTGAGAAATGAGAAATGACTGTTGAATAGAAACGGCCTGTCCATAGACTCAGATAATGTCTGACTCAGCGTCAAGGCCTTGGGGCGGCTGCTTTTTCGCGTACGGAGTGTAAGCCTGCAGCATAAGAGTCTGCGCAGCCTGATGATCTGCTTGCTTACCGCCTTTGTGGCGATGGCTCCTGTGGCTTTTGCCGGAGGGGCCGACGAGGGTGACGAAGAGAGGGTAACGCTTCGCATAGCGGTGCCCAACCCCAACATCACCGCTGTATGGGGGCGGTCCCAGCGGGCTGTTTTCGACAGGTTTGTTGAGCTTCACCCCGAGATAAACGTCATCCCGAACCAGGTCCTCGCCATCGAGGGCATGGGAAACTCCGCGGCCCTTCTGGCGATTGCCGGAGGCGTAGCCCCGGACGTATTTTCCCTGTATTACCAGCAGATGCACTCCTATATTACACAGAATTTTCTCGCCCCCCTGGATGATTACCTCGAGGACTGGCACCTTTACGACGAGGTCCCTGAGAAGCTCTGGCCGGTGGTGACCGGGCCGGACGGGCGCAGGTACGGAGCGCTCTACACGTGGCCTACGCTCTTTCTCGTGTATAGAAAGGACCTTTTTGAGGAGGCGGGGCTCGACCCGAACCGCCCGCCCCAGACGTGGGATGAGCTTTACCGTTACGCCCAGAAGCTCAGCGATCCGAATATGGTCGTGGAGACCGCCGACGACCCGCGGGCCGGGTTTGGCCAGATGGGAATGTTTCTGCAGACCAGCGGCTCGTGGATTCTTTCAAACTTCATATGGCAGGCAGGCGGCGATCTCGTAAGAAAGCGTGATGACGGCCGCTGGGAGGCGGTCTTCAACGACGCAAGTGCTGTGCAGGCGCTGGAGTTTTACAGAAGGCTGCGCTGGTCTCGGTGGACGCGCTGCATGAGCGACGACTGCCGCGGCAAAAACATCACCTACGATCTCACCGAAGATATGCTCTCCAGCGGCATCGCCAGGTGCGGTGTGTGCAGCGAAGAGGTGACTGTACAGGAGCTGAGAAACCAGGATCGCTTATTTGAGGGGGTCGTCAGAACAGGCTTCGGAGCTACACATCTTGCCACCTACCAGCGGACGTTTGGAAGGGGCGAGGTTGCGATGATAATCTCCCCCATGATCACGATCCAGAACGTGCTTGAGCAAAACATCGTTCGCCCGCACAACATAGGCATCGCGCCACTGCCGGCCGGTCCTGCCGGCAGAGCCAATATAATCGACGGTGATGTCTGGGTGGTATCGAGCGCGATAGAGGACGACCCCGACAAGATGGATGCCGCGTGGCAGTATATTGAGTTCATGACGAGCGACCTCGCACGAGAGATAGAGACACGCGTCTACGTGGAAAGCGGTTACGGCAGGTTCGTGCGCGACCCTGAATGGTTGAAGGAATTCGGTTACATTGACTATTACAACGATCTCGACCAAACTCATTTGAGCGCCTTTGAGGATGCGCTCAAGTACGGCAGGCCCGAGCCATACTGTCCCCATTACGATGCCATGGGCGGCGATATGAGCATACCGGTAAGCCGGATCTTGAGGGATGAGAGCACAGACATACAGGCTGAGCTGGACGCTGTCGTCAGACGCATCAACACATACTTTTTCAAACTTCATCCGGAGGATGAGCTGCGCTTCAAGAGGCGGGTCGGGCTCATAATCGGCGTGGTGGCGCTGGCGGGCCTCATTGTGATGGGATACATGCTCGTTGACGCGCTTCAAAAGAGAGTGGCCTCGGAGCGAAGCAGCCTCGCGGCGGCGCTCAGAGCGAGCCGGTATAAGCATTTTTACGCGTGGATATTTCTGCTGCCGGCAGTGGGCACCATATTTTTCTGGCGCTACCTGCCGCTGATAAGCGGCTCGCTAATGTCGTTTTACGATTACAAGCTGGTGGGCGAGAGTGCGTTTATCGGCTTAGACAACTTCATCGAGGCCGTCGGCCAGCCGATTTTCTGGAGGGCCCTTGGAAACACCTTCATATATGCGGCAATGACGATGACCTTCGGCTTTTTCGCGCCGATAATCCTGGCGCTGTTCCTCTCGGAGGTGCCCCGATTCAAGATTACCTTCCGGGTGCTCTTTTACCTGCCGGCTCTGACCTCGGGACTGATTATCATGTTTCTCTGGAGGCATCTCTTTTTCAACCCCAGCCCTCACGGCATACTCAACCAGATTATCGGCATTGTCAACATCCCCCCGCAGACATGGCTGCAGGACCCGCGCCTGGCAATGGCCTGCATAGTGCTGCCGGGGATATGGGCCGGCGCCGGACCAGGCAGCATCATATACCTGGCGGCCCTGAAGACAGTTCCAGATGAGCTCTACGAAGCGGCCGAAATCGATGGAGCGGGTGTCTTTCAGAAAGTGCGGCTGGTGACGCTGCCCTACCTGAAGGCGCTTATCATAATAAACTTCCTCGGCGCCTTCATAGGGTCATTTAAGGCCACACAGAATATTTTCGTTATGACCATGGGCGGACCCGAGAGAGCTACTCACACGCTGTCACTTGAGATATGGTTTAATGCGTTTCTCTACCTGAACTTCGGCTATGCCACGGCGATGGCATGGATCATGGGCAGTATGCTGATCGGCTTTACGCTCTACCAGCTGAGGATTTTCCAGAAAGTGCAGTTTACCGCGGGCGCTGCGCGCGAAGCCAAGGCCTGACGGACGGGGACTCTGATGGCGATTATACCACAGGTCGGACGCAAGTCGTTCAAGATGAGGGTGCTGATTATCTTTGTGTATGCCGTCCTGATTCTGGGCTCCATTACCACCATCTATCCCTTTCTGCTGATGATGTCATCTTCTATCTCGTCACACACCGACTTCGAGGAGTATCGATTAGTCCCGCGATATCTATACGACGAGGATTCCCTCCACGTCAAGTACCTCGAAGAAAAGTACAGAAACGAGCATTTCGAGCTATTCAAGCTGCGCTACCGGATGGAGGAGCCCTACCAGGAGGTGGTTACCGGAGCCACTGTCGAGCGCAGGTACGGCAGCTTTGCCGCAACAAGGCGGGAAATGGAGTCCTTCGACCTTAACTCTCCTTACATAAGAGCGCGTATCGACGACTGGCTCGACTTCACCGCCAGGCTGCCGATGAGGTACAAGGATACCTTTTTCCACATGTACATCATGCCGGCGGGTTTCACAGACCTGGCATTCCAGGAGTTTCTCAAGGAGCGCTACCCGACAATCGAGCAGCCCCAGCAGGCGATACCGGAAGACCCTGATTTCTTCGTTCAGGTCACTGCGCCATTCTCAGCATACGAGCGACACTCATGGTATCCTTCAGATGACGCCAAGTCGCGCCTGTGGGAGGAGTGCAGAGAGCAGCTGCCGACCGTTTACATGAACGTGATGA
>SLPQ01000133.1 GCA_007131925.1 Candidatus Brocadiia bacterium
CCGGTATACATGGGGAGATGTTTTTCTCAGCGGTCATAGCTGCGGCCTTTGTGTTGGAAGACCCCATGGATGCAGTCATGACAGGCCTGTCTGAGATTCCAAAGGAGTGCCGGCTTTCCCGCGCCGTCAGGTCCGTAATCAGGCGCTGCAGAAAGGACAACGACTGGGAAAAGACCACAGACGCCATTCTCAGAAAATACTGTAGAATGTCGATGGCGCATACTTTGAACAATGCCGAGCTGACCATCGCCGGCCTTTACTACGGAGAAGGCGACTTTACCAGGACGATAGCACTTACGGTCATGGGGGGTGTAGACACCGACTGCACGGGAGCAACAGCCGGGTCGATAATGGGAGCGATCCTCGGCGCAAAGCGGCTGCCGAAAAGGCTGATCGGACCCCTTGGAGATGGCGTCGAGAGCTATATCATCGGCAAGAAGAGGTGGCGCTCGCAAAGTATCGCAAGGCGCTTTGTCAAAGCCGCGCGTGAAGTTTCGCGCCGGGCCGCTTTGGTCGACGAGTAAGACTCAGCGCACGCCCGATTTACACTCTCGCCGTGCTTATGACCGTGGATAGAGCGCATCCCCGCCGCTTTCGCAGGGCGCTCGGCGGCGCGTGAATATCATGCCGGGCATCAATTGTTTCTGCGTTGTCAGTGCTAGCCTTTGCCAACATAACTGCCGGCCCCGTCTCAGGGGCGACATCGAAACAGGACGCATGCCCGCCGTCTGTCCGTGCTGAGAACCATGCGCTCTGACGTATAAAACAATCGCAAAATGTTTCCTTGTTCCGGCAGGATCGGTAGAATCTGGCTGCATATGAAAGGCGCTTTGCAAAAAGGAGAGGCCAAGATGTGTAAATGCGCCGTTGGATTTCTGGTGTGCTTTCTGTTTTGCGGGGCACTGGGATACGCTGGTGAGATGCCCGGGGGGCAGCACATGGTAATCAGGCAAGTAGCCAGGCCGGATGACGACGTGGCCGAGAGGCGCGCGCGACCTCAGCCGGCTGTTCCGGATGGCTTTCGTGAGACGCACTTTATTGAGACCGCGCCCAAGCCACAGCTTGAACCAGCCGAACAGGCGCGAGGCTACATGCTCTTTCAGCGGCCGATCATGGACCCGGTATATCCGAACAGCCGGCCGCTTGTCGAGGAGCGCCTGAAGGGGCTGGTCGCTTTCGCCACGCCGGGGGAGTTTGAGCCGCTTACCTTCAGTGTCTACCCGGTCAGGGACCTCGTCAACATGAAGGTCAGAGCGTCTGCGCTGCGAGGGCCGGGTGGAGCTACGATACCCGGGCGCAATCTCCAGGTGCGCCTGCTTACTTACTGGAACATGCGCTATCCACGCTATACCTCCCCCGACACTTACCGGCGCGTGCCGGAGCTTCTTGAGACCGTCACGGTGCACTCTTCTCCCGCACTCGAGTGCCAGCGGTGGTGGATAACGGTCCGCGTGCCTGAAACCGCCGCCCCCGGTCTTTATCGCGGCGAGGTGACCGTATGGGACGACGGCTTCGACGAAGCTATAGAGATACCCATCGCCCTGCGGGTCCTGCCCTTTGCATTAAAGAGCGATCCCGCCAAGCGATACTCATCCTACTACTACGTGCGCAACAGGGCGCAGTACGCCGGCAAAGATGAAGAGTTTATCCACATGGCGACAGGCAACGAGTACAAGACAATGGTCGACTATGGTCTGGACATGCTGCCGACGACTACCCTGCGTATCAATGAAGATGCCACCGCAGTCACGCTGCCATACCCAGAGGAGGTCGAGCGGATGATGGCTGCCGGCATGAGGGGACCGCTGCCGGTAACAGCCGACAGCGCCATTGCAAGAATCTACACCATGACCACTCCGGGCGGCACCCGCGGCAGCCACTGGCAGATATCTGTCATGCCTCCTGAGGAGTTTTATGAAAGGGTTACGGCAGCTTTCGCCGCCCTGGAGGCCGAGCGCAGGGCCAAAGGCTGGCCTGAGATCGTCGCCTGCCCGATAGACGAGGTAAACCCCGCAGCTACGGACTTCGGCGTCGGCGTCTACAGGGCCGTCAAGGCCGCCGGCATACGCACCTATGCCACAAAGAACCCCACCCGCCCCGAAGCCCAGGCTTACATGCCCTACGTCGATGTATGGTGCTCGCAGCCTTACTCGATCCCCTATGAGAGCATTGTCAGCCAGGACCGCTATGAATACTGGTCCTATCCAAACCACAACGCAGGCGAAAACAAGGACCGCGTCATGCTCTCAAAGGGCGGGCGGATGACCTACGGGTACGGCTTCTGGCGCAGCGGCTACACGACTCTCATCCCATGGAACTGGAACTGGGTGACAGGCCAGGACCAGTTTAACTACCTGCGCGGCAGGCAGTCCGGCTGTGGCAACCGTATCGGCGACGATGGGGAGGCGATACCGGCTGTATACTGGGAGTGCTTCCGCGAAGGCAAGGACGACGCACGCTATATCTACACGCTGCAGCAGGCGATCTGGGAGCGTGAAGGCAGCGCGAATGAAGAATGCCGGCGCCTGGTCGCTGAGGGCAAGGCCATCTTGCAGGATACATGGGACGCTATCAATGTGCAGCAGAGATACCTTGCCGAGGGCATGTGGCCCAGCCGAGAGTTCAACGCTCGAAGGTGGCGCATCGCCATGGCGATTGAGGCCCTTCTTGAGCACAGCCCTGTCAGGCAGGGGCAGGCGCCGTCGGTTCTTGTTGACACGGCTGCGCCCGCGGCAGCTGCTGACGGGGTTCCACCCATCGACCATACGCTACAGGATGCAAGCGTTTCGATAAAGGATCTCGGCGGTAACTTCTCAGCATGGAGAAGCGGCGCAAAAGAGGGAACCGTCGAGGTTACCCGCGAGGCAGGGCGCGACGGGTTAAAAGGCCTTCGCTGGCACGTCACAGTAGATCACCTGAACGACGGCGAGTTTGGCGGTCAGTATCCGATAGGCTGGCCGCAGGTGGCGCGGGACTTCCCGGCAGGCGAGGTGGATATGAGCAAGTATGACTACCTCGAGTTTCTCGTGCGCGTAAACTCGGACCGCGACGAGGTGTCGGACGACTCAACACCACTCGGAACAGTGATAAACTCGCACGCCCCCGCAGGCAGAATCTTCGAGAGGACCCAGGAGCTCACAGAGGGCGAGAGGATATGGATTCCGGTCCGGTTTGCTGTCGAGGAGCTTATCGCGGGAGCCGAAAGGGGTGTGGAGCCGTGGCAAAGCATCTCGCAGGTGCGTCTTTTCATCTCGGAGAGAAACTTCCGCCACGGCACCAATCTCATATTCGACATTGCCGCGGTGCGACTGTTGGCCTTTCAGTCGCCGGTGATAACGGCCGTCGATGTGCCGGGGGTGGTGATGCTGCCGAGCGACCATCTGCAGGTCTCGCTTCTGGTGGCTGGAGACAGGGACGTTACTGCAGGCAGCCACAGGTTGATAATATCTGCTGTCGATGCTGAGGGTACGACCCGCGCCAGTTTTGAGCGGGACCTGGCTGAGGGCAGGACCGCAATGCTTGACACCTCGCGCCTTGCTCCGGGGCGATACATGCTGAACGTGGCCATCGTGACTCCTGGCGGACAAACCCTAAGCGAGATCACAAAGAGCATGGAGTGCATTCCCGGACCCCTTTGGCCATCTTGAGTTGCAGCTTTGCTCTGCTCGTGCACCGCAACGCTCAGCATGCGGCACGCCATGCAGTCCTTATGCCCTGTTCTACGGGGGACAGATCGTTCTCATGGTGCCGGGAGCTCGTGGCAGTTAGGGTTTTCATCTACCGGATCAGCTCCTGCGGCTCTCAGCAGACAAAGCCGCGAACGTGCCACCCATGATGAGATCCATCCCGGCCTTGTCTATGCCGAGTCTTCTGAGGGCAGACAGGTCTCGGGATAAGTCAGCAGGCCCGTACCACGGGTAGTCGGTTCCGTAGATGATCCTCGATGGGCCAACCTGATCGAAAAACGCGGCAAGATCGTCAGCCGGCAGGTGCCATGCGTAACGCTTATCAAGCGTGTGAGTGAGGTCGAGATACGTGTTCGGGTTTGACTGCATAACGGCGAGCACATCGCGGCAAAACGCTCTGCCCCCGCCATGCGCCATGATCAGGGGCATCTCGGGAAAGCGCGAAGCCAGGTCGTCAAGAAGCAGCGGGTGATGAAAGCGTATGGGCCACGGCTGGCGACCAGGCAAAACGCCGAGGTGGACCACTAAGGGAAGTCTGAAAGCGTTGACAAGCGAGTAAAAGTCCTCATCACGCTCGACGTCTATTGAAAACCGGCCTATCACCGGGTGAAGCTTGACGCCTGCGAACCCGTCTCTGTAAGCCTTTTCAAGCCTCGCGGCAGAGTCCTTACGGCTCGGGTCGAGATTGGCGAAAGAAAGCACCTCCGGATGCGCGACCGACTCCTCAGCAAGCCACTTGAGGCCGTCCTTTCCCTCGTCTATGCGAGCAGTGGCCCTGCCCTCGGGGACTTCGCAAGGAGATATTGCAGTCACGCGTTCAAAGCCAAGGTCCCGCGCAAGCGCCGAAAGGTGCGCGACGGTTCCCGGCATCAAACCGGTGACGCCATCCGGTGCAAATCTCCGGTAGTCAGGCGGAAATGCGTGACAATGGAAAAATACCTTCGGATGGTCGCTTCTGTAGCCGACCAGATTTGCACGAGGCAGATCAGCCGCGCAATTCATGCGGTCTCTCCTGCTACAACGTCTTGTGCAATGCCCCCACGATGTCGGCCTGAGAGCAGTCCAAAGCTTCGCTGGGCGGGTATCAGTGATTCTAATCTCCCCTCCAGCCTGTCGCAACCGCAATGCTCGAACAGAGCGCCATGCGCTGTAAGCATGGCTGCCTTAAGAGCATCACGCTCCAATGATGACATGATAGAAAGCCATCTCTGCGTCAGAGCCTGACAGACAGGTGTCTGCTCTGCGCCACCCATACTCTATGGCGCCTTCGCAGGCGTTCAGGTAGCGGGCAACCTCAGCACTTGAGAACCTTCACGGCCAGGTTTTTTGGGCTCAAGCAGGGCCGCGGCAGCATAAGTTCGTCGTCATCTGCTGTCTGATATGCCCAGGCTTTCGAGCAACTGCCCGATGGAGGCCTTCGCATCGCCCCAGAGCAGTATCGCGTTCGAGGCTGTGTATAGCGGATTGTCCACGCCGGAGTAGCCTGGGCTCTCGTCGAGGTTGCAGATCACGACGTGTGCGGCCTCGTAAGCCAGGAGTATCGGCATACCGCTGATAGGGGTGTCCTCGACATGGATGGCTGCCGGGTTTACCACGTCGCAGGCGCCGACTACCAGGGCGAGGTCCGTCTCCTTGAAAATCGGATTTATTTCATCCATCTGCTTGAGCTTCTCATAGTCGGCCCCCGCCTCCGCCAGCAAGACGTTCATGTGGCCCGGCATACGCCCTGCGACCGGGTGGATGGCAAAGCTCACTGTCTTGCCCAGCTTTTCAAGCCTGTCAGCCAGCTTCACCACATCAGCCTGCGCCTGAGCCAGCGCCATGCCGTAGCCGGGTACAATGATAACACTTCCTGCGTCTCTTACAGCTGAGAGGGCCGCGCGAAGCGACCGTCGGTCATCCTCTCTTCGGCGCGGCTCCCCGGCCGCCCCGGCTGACTCATCAAAGCCCGGCATCCTCGCAGCGGGGATCACATCGCCTCCTGCCAAAACCTTGACGATGCTCCTGTTCATTGCCCTGCACATCGCGTGAGTGAGGATCGTGCCCGATGCACCCACCATCGCTCCGCAGGCGATCAGGAAGCTGTTTTGGACTACCACGCCGCAGAAAGCAGCGGCCAGGCCCGTGCCGGCGTTGAAGAATGATATCAGGACTGGCATGTCAGCGCCGCCGACGCGCACTGCGATGGCCACGCCCGCCAATAGCGCCGGCGCGATCATGACTGCAGGCAGCCACGCCGGCACAGAAATGCCGACAGCCGCTAGTGCTCCGAGGGCGAAAGTCGCAAGAACTGTACCAGCCAGCACCACAGCGTGACCAGGCATGACGGTCGGGCGCTGTCTTAGAAAACCCGACAGCTTGCCGGCCGCGGTCATGCTCCCGGCAAAGGTCACCGCGCCAAGTACCAGCCCCAGAATCCCCACGCCCACGTTAACCACCGCCGGATCAAGCCCTGCACGCTCCATCTCAACAAGCGAGACGATAGACGCTGCAAGGCCGCCGGCGCCATTCTGGAAGGCAACCAATGCCGGCATATGGATCATGCGCACGCGCACAGCCACCAGGCCGGCCACCGCGGCGCCGGCAACAAGCGCACCAAAGACAACAGCCGGCTCCAGGACAGGGTAGCGGTAAAGCAATATGCCCAAGGCAGACATCAGGGCTAGAGCAGCAGTGAAGTTGCCCGATCGGGCTCTTTTTCGATCGCGAAACTGTGCGACGCCGGCGATAAGCACAAGGATGAGCGCCAGGTCTATCGCGAGTTGCAGCCAGCTGTCCATAGTGGCAATTGCTACTCCTATGGGTTATCAGATGCGCTCTGCGAGGGCGCCTTGAGATCATCCCGCCGCTCGAGGGCGCCCCCCGGTTGCGGCATCTTCCCTTCTTTGCGGAAAAATTTCAGCATCCGATCGGTGACAGCAAAGCCGCCTGCTACGTTAAACGTCGCCAGGATAACCGCTGCAAGAGAGAGCGTGCGATGCAGCGTGTCCATACGGGCCGCAAAAAGCAGCAGCGCTCCCAGCAGCGTCACGCCGGAGACGGCATTGGTCATCGACATCAACGGAGTGTGCAGCTGCGTCGGCACGCGCAGGATCAGAAAGTAACCCGCCACAAATGAGAACGCGAATATCACTGCAAGCAGCAGCAGGTCGTTCATCGCGCCACCTCTTTAACTGGCCGGGCGGGGCTGTTCAGGCCTCGCCCATGGCTTTGAGCGCACCCTTGTGGAGGATCGCGCCTTCGCGGGTGACAAGGGAGTGACGGACAATATCATCCTCCAGGTCGAGGGTGTCCGGCCCTTTTTTGAAGAGATTCTTAACATACTCAAGCATATTCCTGGCATATAGCCAGCTTGCATGGACCGGCATTGTTCCTGGGATATTCATCCGGCCGCAGATTGTCACTTTATCCACGGTAATTTCCTCGCCTGCCCGGGTGGCCTCGCAGTTGCCTCCCTGGTCGACGCTGACATCGACTATGACGGATCCCGGCTTCATCCGTCCAACCATCTCCCTTGTAATGAGGACCGGTGCTACCTCACCCGGCACGAGCGCGCTGAGTATGACAATGTCCGCCTCAACAGCCAGCGGCTCCAGGGCGTGCTGCTCCTTTTCCAGCCATTGCTCAGGCAGTGCCCCGGCGTAACCCTCTTCTCCGATGGCCAGCTCCGTCGGAACCTCAAACCCCGCCACATTGGCCCCGAGACTCCCGGCGGCTTCGCGAGCAGCCTCCCTGATGTCGACGGCCTTGACGATCCCCCCGAGATGCCTGCCGGTCGCGATCGCCTGCAGGCCAACCACTCCGGCTCCCACTATTAGAAATACCGCTGGCTTAATGACCCCTACGGGGGTGGCTATCATGGGAATCAACCTCGGAAAAAGGTTTGCTGCAATGAGCACCGATTTGTAGCCGGTCACTGTGCTCATGGAGGTCAGTGCGTCCATCAGCTGAGCACGAGAGGTCCTGGGTATCCCATCCATTGTGAAGGCGGTGATGTTTCTGTCCCGCAGCATGCGGACCATGTCGTGGTTTGACGGGGCGGCTGGATGCAGGAATGTTATCAGCACAGCGCCCTTCCGCATCATCTCCACCTCGTGCCTGCCCGTCTGTCGGTTTTGACAGGGCTGCTTGACCTTTATGAGCAGGTCCGATCTTGAAAACAGCTCAGCCGCGCCGTAGACTATCTTCGCTCCGGCCTTTTCGTAGTCTTCGTCGGAGTGCAATGCAGACTCCCCGGCACCGGCCTCGACCAAGACCTCAAAGCCCATTTCTACGTACGATCGAACCGTCTCGGGCAGCGCAGCCACTCTCTTCTCGTTTTCGAGGATCTCCTCAGGCACTCCAAGTATCATCTCATGACCTCCACTCACGCGCCAATCATAAGGCGCCGGCGCGATTCTGCAATACACACTCCCGCGCCAATTGGAAATCAGCCGCCCCTCTTGCCTGCCTTGAGCGGGCCGCCATGATGCAGAAAGCCCTCAGGCAGAATCATCTCCATGCAATAAGTGCCGATGGGCCCTTGTAAAGCAAGCGATACGCAGCCAACGATACCCGGGCAGCTTGCGGCCGCGTCAAAGCCCCGAGAGGTGCGGATCGACGCTGCAGGGATATGGATCGACCCGGACATCGTGTCATGGATGCAGTGAGGTCTCTCAGGGCGTTATCCATAACTTTGCGATGCTTGAGCAGGCGGTCTCAAGGCAGGCCAGGACTGACTCGCTCAGAGAAGCCGGATCAGGACCGGCTTTTCCGCAATCTCAGTCCCGGCACGCATGCGCTGCCTTGATCGGCTGACACCGCGCGCAGCCGCTACTTTTGGCCTCTGCGGCGACTGCTTCTAATCCTCTCGCAGTATCTCCACGCCACTGAGAACAGGCGGATGTGTTGAGCCCGAGGCAGGCACAAACTCCACGCGCAAGGTATCCCCGACGCGTACGTTGTTTGAAGATAGAGACACGGCATGGTCAGGCATACCGGCTGCGGCTGCGATGTCAAAGTCTCTGGCCATCACTCTGCCCTGCACATACACGTCGAAGACCCTGCCTGCCGGTTTCTGGGCGTCCGGCTCCGAGAAGTGCAGAATCACTGTGTATGGTTGCTCGGCGCCATTGACGTTTTTGAGCTCGAAGTAGCGGATGCCCCGCACACCCGAGGCGGCTACCCAGTTCGGTCCGTCGGCTCCGGCCACCAGGAGCGAATGCTTGCGCCAGGTGTCCATAGGCATGAAATATGCATAGGCATCCGGCCATTCCAGGGAGCCTATCTTCACCTGAAAGAGCCGGACCCACTGTCTGACCCTCCTGCCTTGGTCGTCCTCGCTTTCGTCTGCATGGTCGCCGAAGGCTATGCGCACGTGGCGCGCTTCGATCGGCTCGAAACTGTAATCCCGTCCTGCCGTCCCCGGGCCGACCCCCTGCTTCTCGAAAACGACTGTCCAGTCCTCTCCATCCAGACTTGTTTCGACCCGCAAGGTGGTCCCCTCCGGGCCTCCCCACGCAAGGTGCACGTTGTCCAGGATGGCGGGATCACTGAGATCGTAGCGCAGCCACTCGCCGAAAGTCCCCTCACCGTCGCATTGGGCTTGCCACCTCGTGGATGGATCAGCATCAAGGGTGTCGCCCGGCCGACCTGATGAGGCGGAGGCGCTGATAACAGTTACTGGTACGTCGACGAATTCGACTGTGTTCACAAGCGCCGTGACGGCCGCACTTGGCGCATCGGTAAAGGGGAAAGGTGTCCAGAGAGTACCGTTTTCATCGCGTCGATCGCCAGGCGCTCCGAAATTTATGCCGAGGCGGACGATAGACTCCCGCACCTCTTCAATAGGCTGATTAAAGGTCCACATCTCCATTTCCGGCATGTGGATGAGGCCCAGTGAGGTCTGGTTCTGATACGAACAGGTGCAGGTGCGGGTATAATCCGGTGCATTAAGGATACCGTCAGCTGGGATGATGTTTGCGGTACAACCTGCGCGAAATCCGCCAAGGGTACCGGTGTCGCCGTGTTCCAGGTCGGCATATCCTGCCGCACCAGAGCGGAAGAAGAGCAGATTGGGGCTTGCA
>SLPQ01000139.1 GCA_007131925.1 Candidatus Brocadiia bacterium
CTCGGCGTGGCCGATACCGTTCCACCGGGAGCGGACCTCGGCAGGCTTCAAGAGATCACACGCCTCGTGAAGGAAACGTGCGCCGGCGGGTAAGTATCTCTCGCCGTATGGCGCCCGCGGCCAGACTGCCAGCACCATGCGCCGGAGTCCGCAATGAGATTCATGACTCGCATCGGCTCAAGGCATGGCCAGCTCTGGCGGCCTCGGCAAGCTCTTCGAGGCGGGCCAGGTAGTCAAGAGCCAGCCTTTCCCTGTCAAAGTGCTTCTCGACGTGGCGACGCCCATTCCTGCCCATCGCCTCGCACGCTGCCTGATCTGCCCGAAGGCTCTTGATGGCCTCTACAAGTGCGCCGGCATCCTCCGGCTCGATGGCGACACCGGCTCGCGCCTCTTCAACAATTCGCCCGGCTTCCCCGGCCACACCCATTATGAGGGGGCGGGCGGAGGCCATTATCTCGAAGATCTTCGAGGGTATGACCTTTTCGAAGAGGTCGGTCTTCTTCAGATGCACGAGCACTGCGTGAGATGCGGCCAGAAACTCCACCACCCTCTCGCGCGGCTGCTGCCCTGCAAAGATAACGTTTGCAAGAGAGCGCTGCTTTGCGCGGCCCTCCAGCTCGCCGCGGCGCGCACCCTCGCCGACCACCAGGTATACAATCGAGTCATCTTCCCGCGTACGCTCGGCGGCCTCCAGTATGATATCAAGGCCGTGCGCCATGCCGACCGTGCCGATGTACGTGCAGACAAATCTGTCCCCCAGGCCAAACTCGCGCGCTACCGACTCCCCCTCTGACCTGCCAGGGGGCCGGAAGCGCTTCAGGTCGACGCCGTTTTTGATGACAAAAACCTTGCGCCTGTCGATGCCGCGGTCGGCCAGGACATCAACATAAGAGTCGGCCACCGCACATATCGCGCGAGCCCGGCGGTACAGCATCATCTCCACCGCCTCGAGCACCTGGATGATTCGCCTGTCTGTAAGGGCTCCCACTGCTACTATCGACTCCGGCCAGATGTCACGCAGCTCAAAGACAAACGGCTTAGCGAGCAGCGTTGATATGACAAAACCCGCCACTGCCACAAAAAACTGAGGCGAGGTTGCTATCACCACGTCATAGCGCCCGCCAAGGGACGGCGTGCCGAGAAATATAGCAGAAAGCATGAAGGATATGTAGGAGAGCGTACGCTTTAGAAAACCCTTATTGGCTGTCGCGTACACCCATGTGCGCAATACATCGATACCGTCGATGCGCTCTCTCATCAGCTTTCGGCCGCGGTATTCCGGTGGTATCACGCCAGTGGGATGGTGAGGAAAGGCCGTCAAGACCGTCACCTCGCAGCCCGCCCGCACCCATGCACGTGAAAGCTCATGGACCCGAGCCGCTGGCGCACCCATCTCCGGCGGGAAATACTGGGAGATATAGAGTATTCTCATGGCATATGGCGCGGATGCTGCCGGCACCGGTGCATCCGCGCCCGAACCCCTGCTCAGTCTAATGCCTGCTGAACCTGCCCGTAGGTTATCAACCCGCCCAGAAGGGACCGGAAGGGAAACAGAAGCTGGTCCATGGCATAGCCGACCTTTGCAAAGCCGGTAGGCGGCACATAGATGACGTCGCCGTCTTCGAGCACCACATTTTGCTCGGCTGCCCCCTCATATACAAGCTTGCGCAGGTTGCTCTTAAGCACGGTCGGCTCATCAAGTGACGCCCGGGTGATGCTGACAATGCGGATATTGGCGTACCTTGTAAACCAGCCCGCCGTACCGAGCGCATCTACAAGGTACATATCGCCGAAGTACAGATGCCTGCCCGGTCTTGCGACCTCACCGAGCACGTAGACGGCCTTTGAATTTGCCTGGAGCAGGCTGACGGTGACTTGCGGCTGCGCGAGCTCGGCCAGCAGTGCTTCCTGGATGCTCTCGGCGGCCTCGATCGTGGTGAGCCCCTGGACCATCACGTCCCCGACGGGTGCCACAGTTATCCTGCCGTCCGGGCGGACGGTAACCTGCTTTGAATACTCAGGATAGCTCTTGACCTCGATGGAGAGCGTATCCGGCGGGGCAATCTTGTACTCCTCCTCGGTGACGGGGGTTCGGGCCATGGTAACCAGTTTCGCCTGCATCGCCCTGGTGGCCGCGCGGTTGTTGCCAGCACACCCGGCGGCCCAGAGCGCTGCAAGCGCAACCGCTGCCGGCACAAATGATCGTAAACGCATCGCTGCCCTCCCTTCAATAGACGCTGGACACGGCGTGCCCACACCCTTCCGGGACCTCAGCCCGTTCGGTCGCCGCCGTTACGTGATCCTCATCCGTGTTATACTGCCCAAACAGCCCGATGTTGGCATGGCACTGGGGGAATCCCGAAAAAATCTCAAATTATCCAACTAAAGGCGCTGGCGATTTTAGGCCATGTAATTGGACTGGTCAATCACTTTTCTTTTGCCTGCCGCCAATCCAAATGCTATTATCTGCCACGATACGCCTCGTGCAGTGTTCCCGGGGGTTTTGATACTCTGAAAAACCAGCAGACAATCTGCAGCATCGTGGCGGCTGACCGGGACGGGGAGCTTGTCGCCGTGGCATCGCTGGCAAGCTCACCTGCAATCGGCAAGGCCGTGCCCTTCACAGGCGCAGCCGCCGGTGCTATCGCCGTCCAGGGGTATACCAGCCCCTACCTGGGTGTCGCAGGCATGAAGATGCTGCGCGAGGGAGCCGGTGCAGCCGAGATGATCCAGCGCATACTCGAAGGAGACCCCCTTCGCGAGAGCAGGCAGATACTTGCGCTCGACAGCCAGGGGCAGACGGCAGGCCATACCGGCACGTCTCTTGCGCCGTATGCGGGGGCCATCTGCGGGCAGGGGTATATTGTCGGTGGCTGCGGTCTCGGCGCCGAGAATGTTCTAAACAGATGCGCCGACGCCTACGAAGAGGCCTCCGGTTCGCTTGCCGAGCGGCTCCTTGCGGTCATGGAGGTCCCAGGGCGGGACGAGGGCGGCCCGGGCCGCATAATATCGGCGGTACTGCGCATATCAGGCAAACTTCCATACCCGTGGATAGACCTGCGCATCGACCGGCATGCCAGGCCGCTCGATGAGCTTCGCGCCCTCTTCGCTGAGTGGGACGCAAGACATGGCAGCATCTGCAGCGAGCAGGAGAATGGCGCTGGACACTGCTGAGGTATCCTCGCCTTCCGGGCCTTTTGCACAAGACAACCAAGGCCGGCCCGCCCTGGGCAGCTTTGAGCTCCTCGGCTCAGGTACCTTGCAGTTATCAGCCCGGCCCGAGCGCGAAAAGGCCGTCTCTACAGGTAGCGCGAGAGAAATTCTTCATTTGCCTTGAGGCCTGCGTCGAGCACCTTTTCGGCCGTGGCGACGCTGTCGATGACCGGGTCGAGAAGCATCGTCTGGAGGATGAGGTTTCTATCGGATGACATTGCCGCCTCCACGGTCATCTCGCACACCTCGATGTCGCGCCTGCAAAAGGCCGCAAGCGGTCCCGGCAGGTCGCCTGCCGACAGCAGCCGCACGCCTGAGGCGTCGGCTACCGCCGGCCCTTCGACAAAAACATCGGCCGGAAGGTTTGCAACCGCACCGTTATTGAGCATATTTACAGCCGGCATGCGCTTCAGCTGGTGGGTGTGGACGGCATTGATAATGGGAAAGGCCAGAGTGTCTACCCAGCTGCGCCCGGCCAGCAGAAATCCAACCTGCTCTTCACAGAAGCCCCCGCCGCCGATGCTGCTCTGATCCAGCGGCACGCGCCCCTCGGCTATCTCACGGTACGCTTTCCACGCCTGCTCGACTCCGGAGGCACGCTGATCCAGCCCGGGCCCCTCAAGACCGCAAAACTCCCACGCAAATGGAAGGTACTCTCCGATATGCTCATCGCCGCAGGAGGGAAAGACGCCGTAGATTTCAAAGAGCTTCTGTGAGAGAGGCCAGAGGTCGATGCGGGATTCCTTGAGCTTGCTTGTGAGCGCGCCGTAGAGATCTTCGCCGGTGTCGGCGCGGCGCATGTCGAGTATCCATGTGAAATGGTTTACTCCGACGGCGGTAGTCTCGATATCCTCGCACGAGAGACCCAGGAGCCGCCCGAGATGGTGCTGAGCTATTTCCACTCCGTGACACAGGCCCAGCACCTCGCCGCAGCCGCTGTAACGGCGCATGGCAAGGCAGATGCGGTTTAACGGGTTTGACTCCACCATTACGACAGCCGAAGGGCAAAGCTCCCGGCAGTCGCGCGCCATCTCCACGTGCAGCGGTATCTGTCGCAGCGAGTGAAAAAGCCCCCCCGGCCCACCCAGCTCTCCGGTCACCTGGCGCACGCCGAGGCTGACCGGCAGCTCAAAGTCACGCCGCCACGTATCCACGCGTGCTGAGTCCACCGAGATGATGATGTAGTCCGCTCCCGGCAGCGCCTCGCGACGGTCGATGGTGGCGCTGATACGCCAAGGCTCGTCGAGGCGGTCGTTGAGCCGCCCGGCAAGCCTGCGCATCGTTTCAAGGCTCTCATGCTCTATATCGACCAGCCGCATCTCCGCCCCACCCAGCGCTGGGTGATGAAGCATGTCGCGAAGCAGCTTAGGGGTAAAGGTTATCGAGCCTGCGCCGATGACTACCAGTACGGGCTTTGACCTCATGGCTACCGTCCTTCTTGATCACCCGGAGCTTTTGGATAACGCAAATGACCGGAAAGGGTATTATAGCGGCTGCCCGCTGCAAAGACATGCATTTGCAGACAGGAAGGCGGCTCGGCGGGGCTGCATCAACGCGTGCAAACACGTGAAGATCGCCTGCAGTGCCGCCGGCAAGCCTGCAAGTGCTATCTGCGGCATGCCGAAAAGCGTATCGCACGCCGAGGCGGCTCAGTGTGAGGAAGCTGCGTCCGAAATTTCGATATACCGGTCGCAGAGCTCTTCGGCGGCCGCTTCGTCCGGCGCCTCGGCGATCACTCTCAGGGCAGGCTCTGTGTTGGAGGGGCGCACGTGGACCCAGCGGTCCGGCCAGTCGAGCCTCACGCCGTCGAGTTCATTGATGCGGGCGTCATCTGCGGAGTCTTTGACGGTCTGAAGTATCTTCTGGAGCTTTGCGCGCCTGTATTCGAACTTTCGCTTGCATATGGCGTAGGAGGGCAGCTCCGAGGCGATCTCGCTAATCGTCTTTTCCCTGTGCGCGAGAAGCTCAAGCAGAAGTGCCATGCCCGAGAGGCTGTCGCGCGTGTAGCATGTGCGGGGGTCGATGATGCCGCCGTTGCCCTCGCCGCCGGCCACGCATCCGTGGGCCTTCATGGCTGCAGCGACATTGGCCTCGCCGACCTTCGTGCGCACAACCTCGACATCCGAGGCCGCGGCGACGTCGTCGATCATGCGTGAGGTGGAGAGGTTTGCGGCGATGGGGCCGCGCCTTGTTGCGAGTATCTCCCGCGCGGCCAGCGCCAGGGTGTACTCCTCGCCGATATGCCGGCCAGACTCGTCGATGATCGAGAGTCGATCCGCGTCGGCGTCCTGGGCAAAGCCCACGTCAAAGGTCCCTTCCCCGACCACCTGGCAGAGATCCTCGAGGTGCTCGAAGGTAGGCTCGGGGTTGTGCGGGAAGAGGCCGTTTGGCGTGCAGTGGACGCGTGTAACCTCGCAGCCGAGCCGCTCGAGAAGCAGCGGGGTTATCTCCGAGCCGGCGCCGTTGCAGCTGTCAAGCGCCACTCGAAAGCGCCTGGCCCGCACCCTGTCGGCATCGATGTTGGCAATGACGCGCTCTATGTGGATCTCGAGGGCACGGCGGTTTTCCTCCACCTCCCTGAGGCCCGACCAGTCCACAGCGGCAAATCCCCCCCGGTAGTATATGTCGAGCAGCACTCGCCCCTCCTGCTCGCTCAGACAGACTCCGTCAGAGCCCATGAACTTAAGTGCGTTCCACTCGATGGGATTGTGGGAGCCGGTGATGACCACTCCTCCGTCCGCGCCGAGCTCGGTTATCATCACCGAAGTGGTGGGTGTAGGGCAGATATTTATGTCCACGATGGAGCATCCCGCCGAGAGCAGGCCAGCCAAAACGCTGTGCTTTATCATGTCGCCGGAGGTTCGCGTGTCGCGCGCGACCACCACGCTGCCGCCGTCCAGATACGTGCCGTACGCCAGGGCAAAGCGCACCAGAAGCTCAGGCGTCAGCGACCTGCCCACTATGCCGCGGATGCCCGAGACGCCTATCATTAGTGAATCCATCACATATCCTCTCGAAGTCTCTCTCGCCTGCATGCCGGCAGAAGTGCCTCATGCACAAAATCATCCCCTCCTGAAGACCGCCCGTCCGCCGATGTAGGTCGCCTCCACCTCCAGGTGAGGGTTGTAAATGACGATATCGCCATCGCAGCCGGGTCTTATGCACCCTTTTTGCCGCTGGATACCCAGCGTCGCCGCCGGCGCAAGCGCTGCCATTTGAAAAACCTCCGCGAGTGAAAGGCCGACTTTGCCGACAAGGTTGCGCAGTGCCTGATCCATCGACAGCGCACTTCCGGCAATCGTGCCGTCCCTGAGCCTTGGCGGCTGCCCATCGCTTGCCACGAATATCTCGTACCCGTGCCCGGCCGACTCATAGCGCCCGGGCGGCATGCCGGCGACCTTCACCGAGTCGGTCACAGCCGCGTTGCGCGCGCAGCCGACTGCACGCGCCGCCATGCGCAGTATCACCGGGTGGACATGGACGCAGTCGCAGACTGTTTCAATGAATATATCTTCTCCGAGAAGTGCCGCCGCCGCAAGGCCGCCGTCTTCCCGCTCGGCAAAGGAGGTCATCGCATTGAAAAGATGCGTGATGCGCCCGGCCCCCGCATCAAAGCCCGCCGCTGCCTCTTCATAAGTCGCGCATGAATGCCCGAGCGACGGCAGCACGCCGCTCTCGGCCAGAAATGATATCGCCTGCAGAGCGCCGGGTATCTCCGGAGCTATCGTCATGATGCAGACATGACCTGCGCCTGCCTCCAGCAGGCGTTTTAGAAGCCCCATGTCCACCGCCCGCGCCTTGTCCTCACCTATGGCGCCCAGCCGCTTCGGCGAGACAAAGGGGCCCTCGCTGTGAATGCCCAGAAACTGCGCACCGTCCACGCCCCGCTGTATCGCCTCGGCAAGCGCGCCAAGCGTCTCCGGGTCGCCGTCGGTCGTTGGCACTATCGCCGTCACACCGGCAGGCGGCATCGCAAGTGAAATGTGGTTTGCCGCCTCGTAAGTCCCCTCCCAGAAGTCGCGCCCACTGTGCCCCTGGATGTGCAGGTCTATGGATCCGGGTGCGACGATGCACCCGGATGCGTCCACCAGCTCGGCACCGTCGGCCTCGATGGCGGCCTCGACGCGGGAGATGATGCCTCCCTCGATGAGCACATCCGCTGCGATTTCTTCAAAAGGCGTAACTACCGTGCCGCCTGCTATAAGGACCCCACTCAAGCGCCACCCTCCCCGGCAGGCAGGTCCGTCATCAGATCAGTGCGTCGGCGCGCGAGCGAAAGCATCCTCTCGAAAAGCGCTTCGTTCATCCCACGCTCGAGCATATCCCGCAGCGTCTCAATATCGGCGGTGCTCTCCAGCCTCGCCGTGAGTGTTATAGTGTCGGTCTCAAAGCCCGGCGAATGCTCGACCTGGACCGCGCCCGGCGCCAGCTTCGCCACCAGCGCGGCAAACTCCTCCTCCATCGAGGTCAGCACCGGCCGCAGGCGCCGCCGCAGGTGCACCTTGAAGTCGGCTCTCGCCGCGGCGGGCGGCACCGAGGCATCGACGCGACCGAGGATCGTCTCAAGCACCCTTCGCGGCGTGGTGCCTTCGCGCGAGGCGAGGTCCACCGCGGCCGATGCGGCAAGCCGTGTGTCGCCGGCCGACATGCGAAGCGGCGTGACAGCCCGCTCGAAAAACCACTCCCGCTCGCCTGCCGGCATGACCAGCAGCGCCTCGGCATGCTGTCGTGAGATCGCGCCGCGCGCGAGCGCGTCGAGAACCGCTGCGCCCAGGCCGGCTATGCCGAGAAACTGCCGCACGACCTTGTGCGAGGCGGCAAGGCCCAGCATCGGCGCGACCTGCCCGGCAAGCTCATCTTCGTCAAAGCCGAAGTCTCGCGCCTTCACAAGAGCGATCGCACGATCTGCAGTATTCAGCGAGGTGCCCGGAGCGTTCGAGGCGAGCGCGATTTGAAAGGCTTCTCTATCTCTGAGTGCACCCGCCGGATAAACGACCGCCGGAACCTTCAGAAGGCCCGCTTCGAGTGCTGCTGCCACCCTGCGAAAGCCCGCTATCACGCGAAACGACCCGCCCCACTCTTCGAGCGTGACAGGCTCGACAACGCCGCTTCTACTGACCGACTCGCTGAGAGCTGAATCGACACGATGCCTCAAACAGAATGCATCGAGACCGCCTCCGGCCAGTGCTGGTGTGTTTACGATATCGAGTCGCATTTTTCTATTATAGTCCTGATGGATATCCGTGGAAAGAGATGGGCGGACTTGAAAAGCACATCCAAAAGCCTGGCCATCTTCCGCCGGTCATCGCGCGTCGATCTCGAGGTCTCCCGGCGAGTAGCCGAAGTGTTTCAGCACATCATGGCAGGTTTTCACGATACTATCGGCGCTGAGGTTTGTCATGGCGAAGATATCTGTGTCCGGTATCTGTGCGGGTTGAACCAATTCATCAGGGTTTCTGCTGAAGTATACTCTTCTGGTTCCCCTCAAGGACGTAACAGTCTCGAAGCGGCGTCTCTCCTTTTTCGCCACGAGTTCGCAGCACCCGATCAAGACGGCCTTCCATGTAGTAACATTATGCCACCGGCCCCAGAGCCGGAAGCGCTGTGGGGTCTTAAATGTGAATTTTCCAACGCGCCCGCCTTTCTTGCCGGGCGGCGGCGGGTGGCGTCCTCCCGGATACGGCCTACGTGTCTGCGCATCTCCATCATCTGGGAGCCTTATACCGGGGCCGCGCTCTTTGAGGAACCGCCGGACCTTATCCTCCTGAGGCTTGTAGCCACAGATACCCTCGGTCGACTCAGCGATAAGATCGATGAGAAGGTCGTCCGGGTCGGATATCAGTTTGTCCCATGCTTTCGGGAGCGTCCGGTCAATTACGACGCTGCGCTTCTTCGAGTCGTATGCCTGCTGTGCGCTTTTGACCGCTTCTCCATCAGCAACTCTCGCCTTCGAAAGAAACTCGACAAATCGCTCGGCGACGGGCGCCGGGTCCTGTTCAAGGACATCGATGCTGAAGAACTTCCTGTCTTCCCAGTTTCCCTCCCTCAAGGGCAGGTAAAACCACGACGTCGTGCCGTTTGTCAGAACAGCCAGCGGCACGCCCTGATGAAAGGCGTATCTGAGCAACTGCTCCTGGTGGACCTGCAGATCTTCCTGTGCGCGCTTTACCTCGACAAAGACCTTGCTCTCTCCATTTATGATAAGAGCGTAGTCAACGCGGTCAGCGCCGATGCTGTACTCAGGCACAACTTCCAGCACATCAAAGGGGTGCCATCCGAGATGCTGCAGAAGCGGAAGGACGACTCCCTGCTTCACGGCGGCTTCATCAAGATCGCCAGTACCCTTGCTGGTGCTGAGGCCCCGGACAAACTCCATCACTCTCGTGCACATACCGCGCCCCCCATAACTCGCCTGTAATGTACTTGTGCAATTCTACCACATATTTCCTGCCGTAAAAGCCAAAAGTCCGGGAGTCTTGCACGCCTCATGTCGGTTCGTAAACGAGATTTACGAAGTTTC
>SLPQ01000102.1 GCA_007131925.1 Candidatus Brocadiia bacterium
ATACCGCAAAACGTACTTACCCTCCTCATGTAAGCGGTATCCCCACGACCGGCCGGTGCCGACAGGGACCGGCCGGTTTTCTTTCTTTGAACTGCGTGCCCCGGCTTTCTTTCAAGCACACGGCGCCCCCCGGTCGATGATAATCCGTGTAACGTGGGGATATTCAGCTGACGCACCCGGCAGGGCCCCATCGATGGGCCAGTCGCAAGGGGAAGACGACTTGTGAAAGGTCACGCGGGCGGTCTGGCCGCGTATCCGGCGATCAAGTGCGCAGCTGGCTTGTAAATTACCTGCAAGGGCGGGATCGAGCTCGCGGCTCAATGACCAAGAGGGAGCCGTGTGAAATCGTAATACCTGTCGTCGGTGTGCGTGCTCCGGGGGCGAGCGGCACGGAGCACGCCGGGTGAACGACACGCTGCCAGGACTATCAGCGGCGGCAGGCAAGCGCCACGAGCACCGAGGAGGGCTTTATGTCACAGATATCGACCGGAGTGGGCTTGGTATCCGGGCTTGACATTGAAAATATCGTCACGCAGCTGATGAAGTTCGAGGCGCGCCCGGTCGCCAACCTCGAGACCCGTCTCGAGGCGATAGACGTCAAGAAGACTGCCTTTGCCGAGCTCACCGCCCACCTGCTTCAGCTGAAAATGTATTCAGACAATTTTTTCGGCTCGTCCGGCATCTTTTCCTCCCGCACGGCCGCCTCTTCAAACAGCTCCATTATCGATGCGAGCGCCGGAAGCTCAACGCCCGTCGGCAACTACACATTTAACGTTAAGTCACTTGTGCAGTCCCACCAGATGGTCTCGCGCGGGTTTGGTTCTGTCGATTCGAGACCCGGTGAGACCACTATCACCATCGAAATGGGAGCCGGCAACGTCGACAGGGCCACTCGCCTCGACTCGTTAAACGGCGGTGCAGGCGTGGCCGCAGGCTCCATCCGTATAACGGACCGCTCCGGTCGCTCCGCAACTATCGACCTGAGCGGCGCGATCAATGTGCGGGACGTCATCGACGCCATAAACGCCCAGGACAACATATCTGTGACCGCGGCTGTCGAGGGTGACAGGATAACCCTTACCGACACCACGGGGTCTACCTCTTTCGAACTTGCCGTGGAGGCGGTCGGCTCAAGCTCCACCGCAGCGGACCTCGGGCTTCTGGGCAGCGTATCGGCCTCCAGGCTCGAAGGAGCCAATGTCGTATCCGTGAGCCCCGAGACGTATCTTGACGCTCTCAATGACGCCCGTGGTATAGGTCACGTTCGCGGCCTGGCGGATCTGCGCATAACCCGCCGCGATGGTACGACGCTTGACATAAATGTCACCGGCGCTGAGACAATATCCGACATTATCGCGCTTGTCAGAGACCACGCCGGTAACGCCGACGGGCTCCTGGAGCTGGCACTTTCCGGTGATGGCACGCGCCTTGTCGTCACCGACTCCACGGGCGGCCCCGGCGAGCTCTCCATAACCTCGCTCAATGGATCACGCGCGGCATCGGATCTCGGCATACTCGGCGAGACCGAAGGCGATACCCTCACCGGCGGGCGGATAGTCGCAGGCCTCAACACGGTGCTGCTCAAGTCACTCAACGGCAGCTCCGGCGTGCCGTCCGGCTCCATCGAGATTACCGACGCCGCGGGTGCGTCGGCGATAGTGGACCTTTCGGGCGCAGAGACGCTCGCCGAGGTCATCGATCGCATAAACTCAGCGGATGTAGCGGTGAGCGCTTCTCTCAACAGCGCGGGCACCGGCCTTGTACTGACAGACACCTCATACGGCTCGGGCGTGATGTCGGTAGCCGAGGTGGACTCGACCACCGCAGAGGCCCTGGGCATCCTCGGCAGCGCCGAGGGGGGCACGCTCTCCGGCAGAAACCTCCAGCTTCAGTACATAAGTGAGCGCACGCGCCTCGATGACCTCAACGGCGGCCAAGGCGTCCACAGGGGGAGATTTCGCATTACCGACCGGTCGGGCCGCACTGCCGTTGTCGACCTCACGCAGGCCGGGGACAATCGCATTGAAAACGTCATCTGGGACATAAATTCGCGAGGGCTCGGCGTGGTCGCCTCCGTTAATGCCAACGGTGACGGCATACTGCTCACTGACACCTCTGGCGGCTCCGGAGAGCTGCGCGTGGTGGACATCGACGGCGGGACCACGGCAAGAGACCTCAATATAGCCGGAACCGCCGGAGAGTCTGACCCCGACCGTATCGACGGCTCCTTCGAGTTCAAGATAGAGATTGGCGCTGACGACACTCTCCAGGATGTCGCCAGGAAGATAAAGGACTCCGGAGCGCCTGTAGTCGCCAACATAATAAATGACGGCTCCTCCCTCAGCCCGTACCGGCTGTCGCTTGTCAGCTCGGTGGCGGGCTCGGTCGGCAACATGGTGATCGATACCGGCGGGGTTGACTTCGGCTTTGTGACGACCCAGCAGGCCCGAGACGCCGTGCTGCTCTACGGGCAGTCGATTGCCGGCTCCGCACCGGTAGTCGTCACCTCTACCTCAAACCGCGTCACAAACCTTGTCGAAGGCCTCACGCTGAACCTCACCGGAGTCTCGGACGCGCCCGTGACCGTGGCCGTGTCCGCAGATGATGATTCGGTGGTCAACGGCGTTAAGAACTTCGTGGACACCTGGAACGAGGCGATGAAGTTCATACGCAAGGTGACCGACTTCGACCCGGATACCAAGGAAAGAGGCGTACTTCTGGGCGATTTTGCGGTACAGCGGGTGCAAGATATGATGCAGCGCATGATAAGCTACAACGCCCCCGGCGCCTCACCCGGGATGAACCGTCTCAGCCGCATCGGAGTAAGCTTCACTGAGACCGGGAGCATCGTACTGAGCCAGTCGAGACTTCGCGAGGCGCTGGCAACAAGGCGTGATGACGTTGAAAGGCTCTTCACCAGGGACGAGACAGGCCTCGGGCCGCACTTCGCCAAGGTTCTCGAGGACATTACGGATGAGTACTCCGGCGTTCTCAAGCGCAAGAGCGACCTGCTCAATGACCAGGCCGCCGTTCTCGAGACGCGAAAGAAGACGCTTGAAGACCGGCTTGTAAAGGTACAGGAGCGGCTTTACCGCGAGTTCTACTCGATGGAGCAGTCACTCGCTGCGCTGCAGACGCAAAGGAAGGCTATCGAAAACCTCCCGCAGGTTTTGAACAACCGCCCCAACCGACGCGACTGACGCCCCATCAGGGCCACCCGCCCTGAAACGAAAGGAGAGACCCGCTAAATGACCGGCAAAGGCACAGATGCCTATCTCAAGACGCAGATACTGACCGCCCCTCCCGAGAAACTGCAGCTGATGCTCTACAACGGTGCGATCCGGTTTGCAACCCTTGCACGTGCGAAGATGGCCGAGCAGGAGTACGAGGACAGTTACGAGCTTCTCGTGCGTGCGCAGAACATCGTCCTTGAGCTGGTCTGCGGCCTGCGCCCTGAGCACAACCCGTCGCTCTGCAATAAGATGGCCGCGCTCTATTCCTTCATCTACAGCAGGCTGGTGGAGGCAAATATCTCCCACGACACCACAGCGGTGGATGACGCGATCGAGATACTCACCGTGCAGCGGGACATATGGCTTGAGCTCCTGGAGAGGCTCGCCCTCGAGAGAGGACAGGCCGACCGCGTGGAGGCAGCAGTAAATGCGCAGGCTTGATTTGGGCTGCGCGCGACAATAACGCTTGAAATGAACGCCGCGCAGACGTAGGGTTCAGGCGGCGAACTGAGCATCCCGATACGGGGAGGCCTTGCAATGGAGATAATTGTTGACGGGCGCTGCCGGCGCCTCGAAAAGATGCCCGAGACCGTAGGAGGGCTGCTTGACCTGCTCAAAGAGTCGGTGAAGGCCGATCAACGGGTGGTAATGGCAGTGCGCCTCAACGGCGAGGAGCTCGACATCCAGGCTCAGCAGCGGATCGCGCCACAACGCCCGTGTGAACTGGCCTCCGTCGAGATCGAGACGGCTGACGCCAGGGCGCTATGCGTGGCAACACTCGAAGAGGCCGCCCGGCACATCCAGCCGCTGGTCGACGAGTGCGGTCGCATCGGCGAGCTCATAGACGCCGGTCGCCGCGAAGAGAGCCTCAGCCGCATAGTGCCGTGCCTGGAGGTATGGAGCACGCTCATCGCTGCCGTACAGAAGGTCGCCATCCTGCTCGAGCTCGACCTCAAAGAGGTGGTCGCGGAGGACTCGACCCTGGCCGAGGTGGTCATGCGGCTGGCCGAGGTCCTGCGCGCGCTGACCGCCGACATTGACGCCGGCGACTTTGTCGCCGTCCGCGATGCCATGAAGTACGAAATGCCGGAGGTCGCCGGTAAGCTCGACAGCCACTTGGAGGCCCTTTCATCCGCCGTCTCGGCATCCTGACAAAACCCATGGACCTATACAGCCGGAACCTGCTTACCCTCGCCACGCTCGACGCCCAGCTTGCCGCAGCTGTCGACTCCGCAGCGCCGGCCGCGCACGTGAACGTCACTGCATCCCGCTCGGGAGCGCCCAGCGCCGAGTATATCCGAGGCGACGGTGTAAAGGTCACCCTGCATTCGCGATACGACCCGGTCGAGGAGGCCGCCGGCTTTGCCCGGGCGGCCGACACCGAAAAGGTCACCACCTACATCGTACTCGGCTTTGGCCTGGGTTACCATGTCAAGGCGCTTCTGGCCGCGATGAGAGACGAGTCGCGCATCATAGTAATAGAGCAGGATATGGGACTTTTCCGCAGAGCGATGGACGAGGTGGAGTTAAGGGAGGTATTCCTGTCGCGCCGGGTGGCTCTGATCGTCGCAAAGGCGCTGCCGGAGGTCCTGGCGGCACTCGGCCCGCACGTAGTGCACATATTTCTGGATGCCACATACCTTGTACACCGCCCGTCGGTGGAGACTGCTCCCGACTATTATCGCGGCGTCCATGAGACGCTGCGGGACTATATCACCTCTGGCTTGCAGAACGTAATAACGACGCTTTCTATAGACATGGTGTCCAAGAAAAACACCCTCATGAACCTGCCATGGTACGCGGCATCACCGGGTATCGCGCGCTTTCGCGGGGCGTACAAGGGGTTCCCGGCGGTGGTGGTGTCGGCGGGTCCGTCGCTTCACCGCAATATAGACATACTCTCCCGCGCGGCCGGCAGGGCGGTGGTGATAGCGGTCTCCACGATATTCAAGCCGCTGCTTAGGCGCGGGATCAGGCCGGATTTCGCAGTCATCCTGGACTACCATCCGATATCGAAGAAGTACTTCGAGGATGCCGAGGGCGATGATGAGGTCATCCTTGTGGCCGACGCCAAGGCGTCGTGGGAGGCGGTCGAGTCTCACAGGGGGGCAAAGGCCATCGTCCACAATGACGCCCTGCACTCCACCATAGGCTCTCCGCCCTTTCACAAGGGCACGCTGCCCAGCGCCACCACGGTGGCGCACAGCGCGTTTTTCTTCGCTGAATACATTGGCGCAGACCCGATAATCTTTGTGGGGCAGGACCTTGCGCACCCGGACGGCATAACGCACTTTCCGGGCACGGCCGTGCACGACATATGGGCCGCGGAGACAAACCGCTTCACAAGCCTCGAGATGAAGGAGTGGGAGACGATCCTGCGGATGCAGAAAAACCTCATGAAGATAACCGATGTCCACGGCAATGAGATTTACACTGACGGGCAGATGTTTTCATATCTTCAGCAGTTCGAGCTCAATTTCTACAACTCCCGCGCCACCATCATAGACGCCACCGAGGGTGGCGCGGCCAAGAAATACACGACCGTCATGACCTTGGCAGACGCGCTCGCCCGCTACGCCCGCGCGCCGCTTCCGGCGCCCCCCTCCGAGGCGATCGAAAGGCCCGACAGGGCCGATCCGTCGCAGCGAGCCGCACTGGAGCGCACACTCTCGGAGCAGCTCGAGCGCGTGCGCGAGGTGCGCAGGTTTTACGAGCGGACTCTGGCGGTACTTGACGAGATCGAAGAGCACTGGCCCGACCAGCAGCGCATCGGGCCGCTGCTGCAGGAGGTGCAGAGCATAAGGCAGGAGGTCGAGTCCTACACAGAGATAAATGCTCTCGTGCGGGAGGTGGCACAGGCGGTGGAGCTTGTAAAGGTCAGGGCCGACCGTGATATCACCTCAAAGAGGCTTGAAGGCCTCGAGGAGCAAAAGGCCCGACTGAGTCGCGATATAGAATACATCACCGGCCTGCGCAATGCGTCCGGCGAGCTCGAAGAGGCCTTTTCTCGTGCCCTTGAGCGCTTCTGCAGCTTCGATTTCGAGGCGCGCATCGACAGGATCGTGAAAAAGGAGGCGCCCGCGTGAAGGCCATAATCTGCCTGCCGGTGGATTTCGAGGCAAACCAGTTCGGCCTGGCGGCACGCCTCGATGAGAGTATCGACGGCGCGCCGGTGCTCTATCACGCGGTGAGCCGCCTGAGACTCTCGGACGATTACCGGGTCGTCTGCATGTTCAAGGATACCGCCGCCCTCGAAAAAGCGCGCGACATGCTGGCCGGCCTGGACTGCGATTTTCTCCATACGCAGGCCGCCGACGTGCCCAACCGCGAGTTTCTCGTGCGCGCGCGGCTTTGGAGCATCGATTCATGGCGAGGCGGCATGGGCTGGACGACTTACTGGGACGAGGCGGGGGCTCCGGCTGCACTTGCCGAGGCGATGGAGACCTTCGACGCCGACACCGTCGGCCTTATCACCCCGGATTCGCCGCTGGCCGACCCCCGCCTGGCATCACAAATGCTGGCGTGGCACCGCGAACACCTCAAGAAAGCGCGCGTCACCATGACGGGCGTACCGCCCGGGCTGGCGCCCGCATTTTTCTCCGGCGATGTCGTTCGAAGCTTTGCAGAGGCGCAGCTGACGCCCGCTGCAAGCATGTCTTACCGCAGCGAGCATCCCCAGCGCGATCTGGCCGCCTCGCAGGCGCACTTTGAGGCCGACATGGCCCTGCGCACCGCACCGTGGCGGCTCACCGCGCACAGCCTGCGCCAGATGGAGATGCTCGAGTCCCTCTCGCAGCTGGGCGCTTCGCCCCGCGGCGCTTCGGCCGGAGAGGCTGTCGCCGCGCTCCGATCAAACGGCCGGCTGTGGGCAGGGCCGATCCCCTCGAGGATCGAGATCGAGCCTACCTCGCGCTTTGACGTGGCACCCTATTACCTGGCTGATTACATGCACGCGCGCGAGCCGGTCGACATGGATCAGGAGGTGTTCGAGAAGATTGTCCAGTCGACCGCCCCCTACCGTGACTGCCTGCTGAGTCTCGAAGGACTGGGAGAGCCGCTGCTGCACGGTGGCATCGAAAAGATGGTCACGGCTGCCGTGAGGGCGGGCGTTCTCGGTGTACATATCAGCACCAGCGGCCTCTGCCTCGATCGAGGCCGCTTTTCGGCGCTGCGGGATGCAGGACTTGACGTGCTTTCCGTGCGCACAGGCGCGGCGACCCCCGAGGGCTATCAGCGCCTTTATGGCAAGGGCCAGGATGGCTTTACACCGGCCACCGCTGCGCTTAAGATGGCATTTGCGGAGAGAAGGAAATCCGAGATACCGGCGCCGCTGCTTGCAGCCGAGATGACAAAGCTGCGCCGGCTCGAAGATGAGATCGAGCCCTTTTACAACCACTGGCTCAAGAACTGCGACTGGCCGGTCATACGTCCTTACAACGACTTTGCCGGCCAGATCTCCGACCACGCGACCATCCATATGCGCACCTCCCAGCGCATCCCCTGCCGCAAGATCTTCACCGAGCTGTACATCGACGCGTCTGGAACGGCCTGGCCGTGCCGACAGGACATTATGAAAACCCGGCCTCTCGGGGATGCCGCGCGCGAGGGGCTCGCCGCTCTGTGGAGGGGGGATTTCCTGGAAGAGCTGCGCGCTGCGCACCTGTGTGGCGACTGGGGATTTTTCACGCCCTGTTTGGCCTGCAAGGACTGGTATTACCATATATAATGCAGGAGGTGGCCTGGTGGCAGATGCAGGCAAAGGAACTACCCGTGAGAGGTACGCGTCGCCTGCCTGTTCGGCAGACAGGCGTGAGGTTCTTGCCATAATCCCGGCGCGCGCGGGAAGCCGCGGCGTACCTTCAAAAAACATATTGCCGCTGGCGGGCCGTCCTGTGATTGCATACACCATCGACCATGCCAGGGATTCGCGCACTGTAAGCCGCATCGTGGTTTCGACCGACTCGGCCGAAATCGCAGGCGTTGCGCGTGAGTGTGGCGCGGAGGTTATAATGCGCCCGGCGCACCTGGCAGACGATACGTGTCGTGTCGATGGTGCCCTCCTGCACGTAATCGAGGCCCTCGCTGACACCGAGCACTACCGGCCCGATGCGGTAGCGCTTCTTTATGCCAATGTGCCGGTCAGAAGCGCGTCGATAACGGATCGCTGCGTGGGCCATCTTTTCGAAAAGGGCGGCTCCAGCGTGCGCACCTTCTCGCCAGTCGGAAAGCACCATCCCTTATGGATGTCCAAAGTAGAAGGCGACCGCGAAACGCCGTATTCCGAGCTTACCATCTATCGCCGGCAGGACCTCCCCGCCCTGTACATACACGACGGCGCGTGCGTCGTCATGCGCACCGATGTCCTGGAGGCATGCCGGGACCGCCCTGAGGACAACTTCGCGCTCTTCGGTGACGACCGCCGGGCCATCATACAGCAAAGCCACGAGACCGTCGAGATCGATTCACCGTATGACTTGTACCTGGCGGAGGCGATCATCAGGGAAGCGCGGGAGCGCCCGTGAGGCCTGCCCGGGGGATAAGAGCCTACAGAACCGCGCCGTCGAGCTTTTTCCAGGCGCCTGCGACCATGACGGCCTTAGCCGCTCCTGTGAGCTTCCAGCCGACAAAGGGGCTGTTTTTCCCCGCAGACAGAAAGTGCTCATCTTCGACTATCCGCTCACAGGATGTATCCAGAAGCACGATATCCGCAGGCGCGCCGGCCGAGAGCGCCCCCCCCTGGATGCCGAGCACCCTGCAGGGGGCGGTACTCATGAGGGCGACGAGCCGGCTTAGAGAAAGTATGCCGGTCGCGACAAGCTCCGTGTAAAGGACGCCGAAGGCCGTCTCGAGGCCGGTCACGCCAAAGGCCGCATTTTCGAACTCGACATCCTTGTCCTCATCGCGATAGGGCGCATGGTCGGTGGCGATGCAGTCTATGACGCCGTCGGCGAGCGCCTTTCGCAGGGCGTTGATATGGTCGTGGGAGCGAAGAGGCGGCTTCATCTTGAAGCTCGTGTGGAAGCTCTCGATCGCGGAGTCGTCCAGCACGAGGTGATGCGGAGTGACCTCGGCGGTGACATCCACGCCCTGGCCTTTTGCGCGCGCGATGATATCCACCGAGCCCGCCGTGGAGACGTGCGCTATGTGGAGCCGGCCGCCGGTCTCGGCAGCGAGGATGCAGTCGCGCGCGACTATGACATCCTCGCTTGATGCCGGCATAGCGCAAAGCCCGAGCGAGGTCGAGTGAACACCTTTGTGCACTACCCCTGATGCCGAAAGGGAGGCATCTTCGGCGTGCTCGATGACTGCAAGGCCGGTCAGCTTCGCATAGGAAAGCGCCTTTGCCACGATGCTCGCGCTCGGCAGGCAGTCGCCGTCGTCGCTGAAGGCGACCGCCCCTTCGGCCGCAGCGGCAAGCATCTCGACGAGCTCCTCACCGCG